>URDW01000210.1 GCA_900546735.1 uncultured Oscillospiraceae bacterium | reverse complement strand
AGATCGCTCAGTGTCTCGTGGGCTCGGAGATGTGTATAAGAGACAGGCTATATACATTTACTTTCCTTTTTTGATACCTCAGCGGTACATCTGGGTAAAAAAGAAAGCCCTTTCGGGCAATGTCATTAAGTTAAGCAAATCCGCGCACACGAAAAAAAGCCCACCTCGACTTTTCGAGGTGGGCTTTTTTTATGCTTTCGTTATGTGGATTGCTTGTGCTTACTTCGCGGGCAGGACAATGACCTGTCCCTCGTAAATGGTGTTGGCGTTCACAAGACGGTCGGCGTTGCGCTCGAAGATGGCCTTGTACTTCATCAAACTGGAATTTGCCGTTATCTACGCCGATGATGGTATTTCCGGCACCAACACAAAAAAGCGTGAGGACTTTAACCGTATGATTGACGACTGCGAGGCCGGAAACATCGACATGATTATCACCAAGTCCATCAGCCGATTTGCCCGAAACACTCTGGACTGTCTGAAATACATCAGAGAACTCAAGGACATAAATATTCCAGTCATATTCGAGAAGGAATCCATAGCTCACACCACACAAAAAAGCTGACAATGTGGCTTACGCAGCTATATTCTTGCTCTTCTATCTATGCCACTATTCTGATAATACAATCGTTTATCTTCATACATTCGTTTTTCTGCTTCAGCAATCAAGGATGATATATTTTTATCTGATGTGTTCCCAACAGAGCATCCTATAGAAACATGATAAGATTCTTTTTCGACCTGTTTTCTTATTTGCTCAATTTTCGCTCTTATCCTATCTTCCGATTCATCGGTAAGCAAAACGACAAACTCATCACCGCCTATACGAAATGAATTCATTTCACCAAATTCATGCTGTATGGTTCTTCCTACATAGCGGAGCATCTGATCTCCCGCGGCATGTCCTTTTGTATTATTGATTTCATGAAGCCCATTCACATCTACATAAACACTTGCGATTTCACAATTTTCCAGTGATGCATAATCGTGTAACCTTTGCTCATAGGCATTACGATTTCGCAGACCTGTTAACATATCTGTTTCGCTTAATATCGCAACCTTACGGGCAAACAGTAATCTCTGGCATTTCACTTTCATTGCATAGGTGCCCAGGATGGCTCCTAAAAACCAAACACTACAACATCAACAATGTCAATAAAAAGCACGGACTTGTCTTTGATCTCTATCGCTGTGAGGATAAAAAGGACAACACCAACGCCAATACCACAAATCATTCGAAAAGGCTTGTCTGTAAAAAGTAACGGCACCGTAAGCAAAAATGCAACAATAGCAACCGCTTGTTCCTGTGACTGAGCGAATACGCCTAAGATGACGGCAAATACATATAGCATGATTTCAAAAGCATACATACAAAAAAATAATATTGCCGGATTCTTATTTTTGCTTATATATGCACCTGCTAATATAAGCCCCTCTACAAGCATCAGTAGTATGTAAGCTGACCGATATCTTACAAACGCAGGAAAACAAAAAGAAATTAAAAGCATAACAATCAGAAACAATATCGTGATCACGGAGAAGAACAACAAACTGTTTCTGTTCTCCTCCTGCATATCTTTTTGAATCATATCATATTCCTTATCCGAAATATGATATTTCATGAATTTGCCTTTCATCCAATCCATAAGTTTATTCATCGGAAATATCCTTCTTTGTCTTGTTTTTTGTCAAAAGAAAGGTACCAAAGAAAACCACTTAAACCTACGGTTTAAGGATCCCTTGGCGCGCCGCGGAGTGTACGAATTTGGAAGTATGTACTCGCGAATGAAGTACGCCGGTTATCACTGTCGGTCAAAAGGACTGTGCCTACGCTCACCGGCACGGAGGCTGGCGCGGCCGCTTGCTTCCGCCACGGTAGGAGCCATTTTCTTCTACCGAATGGGCGATTATCAAATCGCGCCAAAGCCGCCCGGAGGGCGGCTTTGGTTGGTGGCGGCTGACGCCGCCGGGGAGTTTAAGACGCCGCCTGCGCGGCGGGACGAGGGCTTTACGCCGCTGCGCGGCTACACCTCATC
>URDW01000209.1 GCA_900546735.1 uncultured Oscillospiraceae bacterium | reverse complement strand
CGAGATCGCTCAGTGTCTCGTGGGCTCGGAGATGTGTATAAGAGACAGATCATCCACGGTTATAAGGACACGTTCGGCAAAATCTACATATCCGGCAATATTTACGAAAACGGTCTTGTAAAAATCACGATACGCGACAAAGGCTGCGGCATGGACGATGTGCAAAAGGCCATGACCCCGCTTTATACGACGGGCGAATCTGACCGTGCCGGGCTTGGCTTTACGGTCATGGAAAGCTTTTGCGACCGAATACACGTTACCTCTAAAGTCGGCAAGGGCACGACCGTTACGCTCTACAAAAAAATTGCGGGGAAAGCAAAGTGGTAACAGACCGGCGCACGCAGTTGATTGAAGAAAATCTGCCGCTCGTGCACGCTGTCGCCGCGCGGTTTGCCCGCCGCGGCGTGGAATACGAGGATTTGTTTCAGACCGGTTGTGTCGGTTTGATCAAAGCCGTCGATCACTTTGACCCCTCGCTCGGCTATAAGTTTTCCACTTACGCGGTGCCGGTCATTATGGGTGAGATCAAAAGATTGTTCCGCGACGGCGGCACGGTGAAAGTCAGCCGCAGCCTGAAAGAAAAGTCGCTTGCGCTGCAAAAGCTTAAGGAACGGTTTGAGGCAAAACATATGCGTTCGCCGACCGTCGGCGAAATGGCCCAGGCGCTTGCCTGCTCGCCGGAAGAGATCTGTGAAATGGAAAATGTGCTCAGCCCTGTTTTGTCGCTCTCCGGCAGCGGTGCGGCGGATGATGCGCCGCTGGAGATCCCTTATGATGACAGCGAAAAGCTTTTCGACCGCATTTTGCTTTCGCAGGCGGTCGGCCGGCTGCAGGGGGAGGAGCGCCAAATTGTGCATTTGCGTTATTTTGAGGGCAAAACGCAGACGGAAACGGCCGGCGTTCTCGGCATATCCCAGGTGCAGGTCTCCCGAAAAGAAAAGACTCTTTTAAAAAAGTTAAAACAGCTTTTGAAATGACCGGACGGCCGCACTTTTGTGCGGCCGTCCGTTTGTGTGTTTTGCCTGCAAAGCAACGGCGAAGCGGGCATTCTTTTTTGTTGTTTAGGTTTGTTTGTTCCGAGTTATAATGCAATCGTTTTGCCATTAACAGATTTTTCTGTGTGGATACAGGAGTACTTATTATTGCAGATACAGTACTTTCTCCTTTCAAAATAGCGTTGACAAATACAATTTCAGGTATTACACTTGTAACGGTGAAACAAGTGTAACATCTGGAGATCACTTAGTCAGTACAGCGGGTATCCGGGTGAACAGTTTAAAAAACGGTTGCGATACACGGGAGGATTTATTATGCAGCTGCAGACAGAAACGGAAAGGTACGACGTTTTACGGCTTTCAAATAAAGAGTCAAACAAGCTCACCAGGGAATCTATAAGAACGGCGCTTGTGTTTCTTATGGGGCAAAAGCCGTTTGATAAAATCAAAATAACGGAAATCGTCAACAGGGCCGGCGTTTCCAGAACGGCGTTTTACAGAAATTATACATCTAAAGAAGACGTAGTGCAGGAAATATGCGAGGAACTTTTAAAATGGCTTAGTGTCAATTACCTGCCTGTTTTTTTGCAAAACAAGCATGCCTGTTATGTGGAACTTTTTAACCATCTAAAGGAAAGAAAGCTGCTGGTCGAAATGCTGCAGCGTTCCGATTTGGCGCAGCAGGTCCTTTTGAGCGGCAGCAGTCTTATTGAAAGCAAATATACGCCCAAAACCCCGGAAGAACATTATTGCATCGTCTGCAAAGAAACGGTTTCTATAAAAATTATTTTAGAATGGATCAAAGGCGGCATGCGCGAAACGCCGGAAGAGATGGCGCGAATCTGTGAAAAAATGAGCGATGCAGTCAGCATGCAGCTGCAGGATGCGTATGAGCATCTGCAAAAAATATATGCAGACTAATACATAAAAAAACAGCCGAACGATTCGTTCGGCTGTGAGACTGTCGAAAAAGCCGGTTGGACCGCGCGTAAAATAAATCGGAAAAATAATTTACTGTTTTTCTTAAGCAAAAAGCATATTGCATTGCAAAAAAATTCCGTACTGTAAAAGCAGAAAAACCGCACAGCTGTGCGGTTTTTGCGCTTTTTGTCTTTTGCTC
>URDW01000208.1 GCA_900546735.1 uncultured Oscillospiraceae bacterium | reverse complement strand
GAGATCGCTCAGTGTCTCGTGGGCTCGGAGATGTGTATAAGAGACAGCTATTAATGTTATAAATAATAGAACAAGCACAAAAAGAAAAGGAGGTCAGGACATGCCGATTCGAATCAACGAAGAACTGCCGGCGAAACAGAGCCTGGAAATCGAGAACATATTTGTTATGAGCAACCGGCGCGCCGACACACAGGATATCCGCCCGCTGAAGATCATGATCCTGAACTTGATGCCGACGAAGATCGAAACGGAGACGCAGCTGCTGCGCCTGCTTTCCAACAGTCCCCTGCAGATCGACGTGGAATTTTTACAGACCAAAACACATCAGGCCAAAAACACCTCCAAAAGCCACATGGAAAAGTTTTATAAGACCTTTGACGGAATATCCGCCAACAAATACGACGGCATGATCATCACCGGCGCACCGGTGGAGCACCTGGAGTTTGAAGACGTGGACTACTGGGAAGAGCTGTGCGCCATTATGGAGTGGAGCAAGACACACGTTTATTCGACTTTTCATATTTGCTGGGGCGCGCAGGCCGGACTGTATTACCACTACGGTATTAAAAAGTACAGGCTGGAGAAAAAGCTTTTCGGCGTGTTTGCGCACCGCAGCCTGGATTTGACACACCCGCTGATGCGCGGCCTGGACGACATTTACTATGTGCCGCACTCGCGTCACACCACTATAAAAATGCGCGACATTGCCAAAGTAAAAGACCTGCAGATCATTTCGTACAGTGAAGAAGCCGGCGTACACATTATTTCCGACATGGACTGCCGCAATTTCTTTGTGACCGGCCACAGTGAGTACGACCGCGATACACTGGCCAAGGAGTATTTCCGCGACCTGGAAAAAGGCGAAAAAATAGACATGCCGGTCAACTACTTTCCGAACAACGACATCAACCGCGTACCGGTCTTAAGCTGGAGAGGCACAGCAAGCATCCTTTTTTCAAACTGGCTGAACTACTTTGTATACCAGAAAACGCCTTACGATTTAAACACCCTGTGAATATTGGCAAATCATAAAAATGTTCATTTTTGAATGATTTTGTCTGAAATTGCTCAATTTCAGTGAAATGTACAATTATTTTTCGGAATATTATTAAAAAATTAGACACAAGTTGCAAATTGCCCTTTACTTTTTAAAAAGACATATGTATACTAAAAGCAAGACATTGATGTATCATTGTCAATTAAAAAAAGTGAGAGGTAAATATGAAGTACGCTCTTGTAACGGGCGCAACCAGCGGACTTGGTGACAAAGTTGCCAGCGAACTGGCACAAATGGGATGGAGCGTGTTTGCCTGCGGGCGAAACGAAAACGCTCTGAAGGATCTGAAAAACTCTACATATGAAATTCCCATTAAAATGGACGTAACGGATCAGGCCAGTATTGACGCAGCCTATGAAGAAGTCTGCAAGCAGACGGATCATCTGGACGCGATCATCAACTTTTCGGGCGTCCAAAAAATGGGGTCTTTGATCGAAAGCGATGTAAAACTGACCGAAGACTGTTTAAAAGTGAACCTGCTTGGCATGGTGCGCGTGAACAAAACGTTTTTCCCGCTGATCGAAAAATGCCACGGCCGGATCATCAACTGCTCTTCAGAATGCGGCTGGATGACACCGCAGCCGTTTAACGGACCTTACACACTTTCCAAATACGCCGTGGAAGCTTACAACGACTCCCTGCGCCGCGAACTGATGTTTTTGGACATTCCGGTCATCAAAATTCAGCCCGGCTCTTTCAAAACAGCTATTTTTAACAGCACACTCGGCTCGTTTGACGAATTGATTCAAAACACAAAGTATTATAAAGAAGTTTTATCCAGAATGAAAATCTTTATGATGATCGAATTGAAATCGGCCAACGACCCCAAATATTTGGTACGGGCTGTTGTCGACGCCGTTACGTCGTCGACACCGAGGCGCAAATACCGTGTTAAAAACTCCAAGCTGCTCGAGGTTGTCGAAGCCATGATGCCGTTTGCCGTAGACAATATGTACAAGATGTTCATGACATCCAAAACAGCCGGCGCAATACTTTCCAAGCTGGCACAAAAGGTATAAAAAAAACAGCCGAACGAATCGTTCGGCTGTCAGCGTGTCAAAAAAGGTGTAACGGCAACAAATTATACAGCCTGACACGCTGAT
>URDW01000207.1 GCA_900546735.1 uncultured Oscillospiraceae bacterium | reverse complement strand
TTTGTAGACGACTGCTGTTTGAACATCGGCGGCCGCCTGGTGCGCTTTGAAAACGGCCGAATCATTGCGGCCGACTGTATACGCCCGCTTTGCGAGCGCCTGGATTTGACGGATAAACAGGCTCTGCAAACACTCTGCCGCCGCATGGCGGACTGTATCCTTTTTGCCGTGCAGGGCGAAAACGACAGGATTCCGCCTGCTCTTGTGACCAACCACCTGCTTTCCGGCCGCTTTGTGCCGCAGACCGTTACCTTTTCTGGCGGTGTGGCCGCTTGTATGACCGGACAGCATGATGCTTTTCAGTATAAAGACCTCGGCGTGCTCCTGGCCGGGGCGGTGCAAAGCGTGTTTGCTGCCTTTTCCGGCGAGGTCATACAGCCGCAGCCGGATTCCATTCGCGCCACCGTGATCGGCGCCGGCAATTTCCATATGGAGGTTTCGGGCAGCACGATTTTTTACCAAAACATCTGTTTTCCGCTGAAAAATCTGGCGTGTGTGCGTGCTTTCGGCGAGGCCGGCGGTGCGCCCAGTGCGCTTTGTTTGCAGATGCAGAGTGCCCCGGGGTTTGCCGCACTGGACAGTCTGGCACGCCAAATCGCGGCAGCCGGCAGTGATCTGCTTGCAGCCGGTCATCCGCTTGTCGTTTTGACCAGGCACGATTTTTCCAAGGCGCTCGGCTTCTGTTTAAAAAAATATCTGCCGCCCGGCGCTTCATTTTTGTGTGCTGACGGCATTGACTGTACAAAAGGCGATTATGTCGACATCGGCGCGCCGCTCGGCGGCGGTGTAGCTGTGCCGGTCGTTGTAAAAACGCTTGTATTCGGAGGGTGAAGTATGAACTTGAGCAAAACGCTTTTCGGCAAAGTGTACGACTTCCATTCGGTCAAGGAAGTGCTTGCCAAAGCCAATGAACAAAAAAGCGGCGACACGCTGGCCGGCATTGCGGCGCACGATGCAAAGGAGCGCGTGGCGGCCAAATATGTGCTGGCCGATCTGACTGTGGAGGAAGTCACGAACGAACCTGCCGTGCCGTATAAGGACGACAGTGTCACCCGCATCATTCTTGACGATCTTGACCGCACGCAGTACGACGCAATTAAAAACCTTACGATCGGTCAGCTTCGCGAAAAGATCCTCGACAACCGCCTTTCGGGCGATCAGATCCTGACCATGGCCCGCGGCATGAGTTCGGAGGTCATTGCCGCGCTGGCAAAACTGATGGGCAATCTGGATTTGATGTACGTTTCGCGCAAGCTGTATGTACGCGCGCACTGTAACACAACGATCGGGGAACCGGGCACATTTGCCGTGCGTCTGCAGCCGAACCACCCGACCGACAATGTGCAGGGCGTGACTGCCTCGCTGCTGGAGGGCTTGTCTTACGGCGCCGGGGACGCTGTCATTGGGCTGAACCCCGCGATCGATACCCTCAAAAGCACCAGCGACATTTTAAATCTTTTCCACGATGTCAAGGAGCGCCTGCACATCCCGACGCAGACGTGCGTTTTATCGCACATCACCACGCAGCTGGCCGCGCTCAAATCCGGCGTGCCGATGGATCTTTGTTTTCAGTCGATCGCCGGGTCACAGGCGGCGCTCGCGTCGTTCGGCACAGATGTGGAGATGCTTAGTGAGGCAAACGACCTGATGCGCCGGTATTCCACCGCCGAGGGGCCGAACTACATGTATTTTGAAACGGGGCAGGGCAGCGAGCTTTCGTCCGGCGGCCACAACGGCGCCGACCAGCTGGTTATGGAATCGCGCTGCTACGGACTGGCCCGGCATTTCCATCCGTTTCTGGTCAATACCGTTGTCGGGTTCATCGGGCCGGAATATATTTATGACACAAAAGAACTGATCCGCGCCGCGCTGGAGGACAATTTCTGCGGCCACATGCACGGTCTGCCGATGGGATGCGACATCTGCTACACCAACCACATGAAGGCCGACCAGAACGATGCCGACAGCCTGCTCGTGATGCTGGCCTCTTGCGGCTGTCACTATGTGATGGGCATTCCGCAAAGCGACGACGTGATGCTGATGTACCAGTCCACTTCCTACCACGACATTGCAGCCGTGCGTGAAATGCTTGGCCTTTCGCCGATCACACCGTTTCGCCGGTGGCTCGAAAGCTACGGCATTTGGGCTGTCTCTTATACACATCTCCGAGCCCACGAGACACTGAGCGATCTCG
>URDW01000206.1 GCA_900546735.1 uncultured Oscillospiraceae bacterium | reverse complement strand
AAATACAAAATCCACCTCGCCTTTTTGGCAGTCTTTCAGCGTGTCAGGCGGTATACTTATTCCCATTGCGTTTTTTTTGACACGCTGACCGCCGTACAAGTGTACGGCGATTTTATAATTATTTATTTCTTGCGCCGGATCACAGCAGGGAAGATCAGCGGGTGTTCTTCGCCGGCGGCCGTCATCTGGTCGATCAGCAGATATTTCAGCTCTTCGCGCACATGGCGGTACGCCGGGCTTTTGATCAGGTTGTTTTTTTCACACGGATCTTTTTCCAGGTCATACAGGTAATCTTCAAAATACACCTTGGCGCTGTGCTGTGTGTAGCCCTGCGGCGAGGCGCTGCGCACCGCGTATTTGAATCGGTCCGTGCGTATCGCGCGGCCGCACTGACTTTCGCTGATCTGCATAAAAACGCAGTCTCGCTTTTCCTCGGGGTTGGCCGCCTGCTCGGTCAGATCCACGCCCATGTAGTCTTTTGGCACGGGCAGCCCGGCCATGGAAAGCAGGGTGGGCGGCAGGTCGATCAGGCTGGACAGGCGCTTTTCTCTTTTGCCGGGTGCAAAGCCGCCGCCTTTGATGATGAGCGGCGTATGTGTGGCGGAATCATGGCAGCTACGCTTGTATTCCGGGTTCCTTGTTTTAAAATGGCAGCCGTGGTCCGAGGTGTACAAAATGATCGTGTCATCATAAATACCCAGGTCTTTTAGCTTTTGCACCAGCCGCCCCACATTGTAGTCCAGTCGGTTGATGGCGCTGATGTAGTCGGGGTAGTTTTCTTTGTAGTCGCCTTTTAAAAAGGTCAGGTCTGCCGGCAGGGGATAGTCCCTGTATTTTTCGACTGTTTCTTTATAGCCTTCCACGCGGTGGCGGTCGTTTTGGTGGTGCGGCTCCAGCTGCGACACGAACAGGAAAAACGGCTTTTTCCTGTCGCGGTTTTCTAAAAATTCCAGTGCAAAGTCATTGATGCAGTCCACGCGGTAGCCTTTAAAATCGATCTGTTTGCCGTTTTCGTCAAATATGTACCCGTCGTAACCGTGCGAGGTGAATTCCAGCACGTCGGCTGCGCGCCAGTATTGGTAGCCGCCCATGCGTGCACGCGGCACCGCTGTTTTTTCGCAGTGCACACCAACGCCCGGGTAGCGGTCAGAGGCCAGGTGCCATTTGCCGATGTAGGCCGTTTGGTAGCCGGCGGCGTTAAAGTGGGTGGCCAGTGTTTCGCTGTTTTCAGGCAGCGCCACGCCGTTCCAGTAGCAGCCGCACTGTGTGGCGTAAACGCCGGTCTGCAAACATGCGCGTGCCGGCCCGCACACCGGCTGGCAGGTAAAGTTGTTTTCAAACAGGGTCCCTTCCTGCGCCAGCTGCATCAGGTTTGGGGTGACCTCGTCGTTTACTGTGTCCCAGCGCTGCTGGTCACTGAAATAAAAAATAATGTTCGGCTTTTTGTCCATGGCGTTCCTTTCTAAATACGGTGTAGCCTGGGTCAGCTGAAAAAGATGCTGACCGCGTTATAAATGTTTACAAGAGCAATGGCCGAAACGGCAACGGAAAAGACTTTGCTGATTTTCTTGCCGTCTGCCTTTTTATTATATCTGGCGCCCAGAATACCGCCCAGCACGGCGCAGGGCACGAGCAAAAGCAGCAGCCACAGCCGTTCGCTGTACGGCGCAAACTGGTTGTCTATAAATATGGTCACCAGTTTGGAGAGCTGCGTAAAAAAGATGACGGCAACGCTGTATACGGCCGCGTCTTTTACGGTGATGGAGAAAAACAGCACCATGGCGGCCACGTTGATCGGCCCGCCGCCGACCCCTAAAAACGAACTGGTCACACCGAGCATCAGCCCGGCGGCAGCGATGCCGGCCGGGTGCGTCACATGCAGGGTCTTCGGATTTTTCAGATTGATGTAGCATACGCTGGCGATCAGCAGCACAGCCAAAATGGCGGCCTGTACAGATTTGACGATTTCGGGCCGGCCGGCCGCTTCGAGCACGGTGTCAAACAAAACGTTGCCTAAAATCCCGCCGGCTACGGCGCCGCAGGCACAAAGCAGAATGATTTTTTTGTCGGTCGGCCGTTTTTCACGCCTGTATTTTATGGTGGAGGCGACCGACATGGCAAACACGGCACATGCGGACAGAAAGTTGACGGTGTCTACCGTGTCAAATCCGGCAAGGTCGAACAGCGGCTTGATGATCACGCCGCCGCCGAGACCTACGAATG
>URDW01000205.1 GCA_900546735.1 uncultured Oscillospiraceae bacterium | reverse complement strand
CGCTCAGTGTCTCGTGGGCTCGGAGATGTGTATAAGAGACAGGACGAAGCGTAAGCGATCAAACCATAGCGCGAAACAGCGCCGTAAGTGGGCTTGAGCCCCGTAACGCCGCAAAACGACGCGGGCTGGCGGATGGAACCGCCGGTATCCGAACCGAGGGCGACAAACGCTTCTCCGGCCGCAACGGCAGCTGCCGCACCGCCCGAGGAGCCGCCCGGCACACGGCCGGCGTTCCACGGGTTTTTCGTAGCGCCGTAATAAGATGTTTCCGTTGTGGAACCCATGGCGAACTCGTCCATATTCAGTTTGCCGAACGGAATGCAGCCGGCTGCACGCAGACGGCGGATGACCGTTGCGTCATAAGGCGGCCTGAAATTGGAAAGGATCTTCGAGGCGCAGGTCGTCAGCATGCCTTTTGTGCAGATGTTGTCCTTAACGGCAACCGGCACACCGGCCAAAACGCCTACCTTTTCCCCGGCGTCAATGCGCTTTTGCACGGCCTCGGCCTCGGCCAGCGCACGTTCCGTATCATAAGAAATGTAGCAGTTGTATTTTTCATCTTTTGCCTGGATCTCGGCCGCAACGGCTTCCACCGCTTCGGCCGCCTTGATCTTGCCGGCGCGAATGGCGGCGGAGAGATCCAGTGCACTGAAATCACGAATATCCATCCTGTCCTCCTTATTCCACCGTTTTCGGCACGACAAAGCAGCCGTCCTGGCTATGCGGCGCGTTGGCCAAAATCTCGTTTGTATCCACAGACGGGCGCACCTCGTCCGGACGCATCACGTTTGTGACCGGAAAGCTGTGGCTCATCGCCTCCACACCGGTCGTGTCCAGTTCGTTCAGTTTGTCCATGTAGGTGAGGATCTCCTGCAGCTCGGCGCCGATCTTCTTTTCTTCTTTTTCCGTCAGCTCGATCCTGGCCAGGCTTTCCAGGTACTTTACCAGTTTTTCATCGATCGTCATAAGACTTCACCTCAGTTTTTTTCTACGGGGCGGCGCAGCTTGATGTGCACCTCGCGCAGCTGCTGTTCGGTCACATAATTCGGTGCGCCGAGCAGAAGGTCCTGCGCATTGGAGTTCATCGGGAAGGCAATGACCTCGCGGATGTTTTCCTCGCCGCGCAGCAGCATCAGCATGCGGTCCACGCCGGGCGCCATGCCGGCATGCGGCGGCGCGCCGTAATGAAATGCGTTGAACAGAGCGCCGAATTTCTTTTCCACATCTTCCGCCGTGTAACCGGCCAGTTCAAACGCCTTGACCATGATGTCGGGGCGGTGGTTACGCACAGCGCCGGAGGACAGCTCTACACCGTTGCAGACGATGTCGTACTGATAGGCTTTGATGGTAAGCGGGTCGTCGTTCAAAAGCGCGTCCATCCCGCCCTGCGGCATGGAAAACGGGTTGTGTGTAAAGATAAGCTTGCCCTCTTCGTCGCGTTCATACATCGGGAAATCGGTGATAAAGCAGAGTTCAAAGCGGTCCTTATCGATAATATCCATTCTTTCGCCGAGCGCCGTGCGGATCTGCCCTGCGTAAAGGTCAACGACTTTCTTGGCGTCGCTGATGAAGAAAAGCGTGTCGTCGGGCTTCAGGCCGAGCATCGTACGCAGTTCCTCTTTCTTTTCATCGCTCAGGAACTTGGCGATCGGGCCCTTATAGCTGCCGTCTTCCAGCACCGTGATGTAACCAAGGCCTTTCATACCGATCGAAAGCGCATACTCGAGCAGTTTTTCAAAGAACGACTTGCTCATTTTGGCGCAGCCGGGCGCCACGATGCCGCGCACGATCTTTTTCTGGAACGGCTTGAAATCCACATCTTCAAAGAAAGCGGAAAGGTCGCAAATTTCCAGCGGGTTGCGCAGGTCGGGCTTGTCGGTGCCGTATTTCAGCATAGCCTCCTCAAAAGGGATGCGGCGAAACGGCGCGGGGCTGACGGGCTTGCCGTCTGAAAACTTTTCAAACGTGCTGTAAAGCACATCTTCCGTTACGGCAAAAACATCGTCCTGCGTGGCGAAAGCCATTTCAAAGTCAAGCTGGTAAAACTCGCCGGGCGAACGGTCGGCACGGGCGTCCTCGTCGCGGAAGCACGGCGCGATCTGAAAATACTTGTCAAACCCGGACACCATCAGAAGCTGTTTGAACTGCTGCGGCGCCTGGGGCAAAGCGTAGAACTTGCCCTCGTGCTTACGCGACGGGATGATGTAGTCGCGCGCACCCTCGGGC
>URDW01000204.1 GCA_900546735.1 uncultured Oscillospiraceae bacterium | reverse complement strand
GTGGGCTCGGAGATGTGTATAAGAGACAGGTTCGCATTTCGCGCGGCGCGGCCGATCGTCTGCACAAGCGAGATCTCACTGCGCAAAAAGCCCTCTTTATCCGCATCGAGGATCGCCACGAGCGAGACCTCCGGAATGTCGAGGCCCTCGCGCAGCAGGTTGATGCCGACGAGCACATCGAACTCGCCGAGGCGCAGGTCACGGATAATTTCCATACGCTCGATCGTGTCAATGTCACTGTGCATGTAGCGCACGCGGATGTCAAAGCCTTTCAGGTACTGGGTCAGATCCTCGGCCATTTTTTTGGTCAGCGTCGTCACCAGTACGCGCTCTTCACGCGCGGTGCGCAGATTGATTTCCGAAACCAGGTCGTCCATCTGGTCCTCTGTTGGCTTGACGGTGATCTCCGGATCCAGCAGGCCGGTCGGACGGATCACCTGCTCGGCGATCACAGCGCTGTGCTCGCGCTCAAAATCGCCCGGCGTTGCCGACGTAAAGACGACCTGGTTGACTTTTTTATAGAACTCGTCGAATGTCAGCGGACGGTTATCGAGCGCGCTCGGCAGGCGAAAGCCGTATTCGACCAGACTTTCCTTACGCGCCCGGTCGCCGGCGTACATGCCGCGGATCTGCGGCAGCATAACGTGGCTTTCATCGCAGAAAAGCAGAAAATCGTCCGGGAAATAGTCCAAAAGCGTATAGGGCGCCACACCGGCCGGACGGCCGCTCATCACGCGCGAATAGTTCTCAATGCCTTTGCAAAAGCCGGTCTCGCGCAGCATTTCAATGTCGTTCATCGTGCGTTCGCGGATGCGCTGCGCCTCCAGCAATTTCCCCTTTTGCTCAAAAAAGGCCACGCGCTCGACCATTTCGTTATAAATATCGTGCAGGGCCTGGTTCATCTTTTCTTTGCTGACAACGTAGTGCGAAGCCGGATAAATGCACACATGGGAAAGCTTGGCCTCAGCCTTGCCGGTCAGCGGATCGATCTCGGAAATGCGGTCGATCTCGTCGCCAAAAAACTCCACCCGCACGGCGCGGCCGGAGCTGCCGGCCGGAAAGATCTCCACACAGTCGCCGCGCACGCGGAACTTATTGCGCACAAAGTTCACATCGTTTCGCTCATACTGGATCTCGACCAGCTTAGAAAGCAGCTCGTCGCGCGGCTTGACCATGCCGGGGCGCAGTGAAATGACCATGTTGCGGTAATCGATGGGGTCGCCGATCGAATAAATGCAGCTGACGGAAGACACGATGATCACGTCACGCCGTTCAGAAAGCGCCGCCGTAGCCGAGTGGCGCAGCTTGTCGATCTCTTCATTAATGGCGCTGTCTTTTTCAATATAAGTGTCGGTCGTCGGCACATAGGCCTCCGGCTGATAATAATCATAATAGCTGACAAAATATTCTACCGCATTTTCCGGGAAAAATTCACGAAACTCGCTGCAAAGCTGCGCCGCCAGCGTTTTGTTGTGCGCCAAAACAAGCGTGGGGCGGTTGACGTTTGCAATAACATTGGCCATTGTAAACGTTTTGCCGGAACCGGTAACGCCGAGCAGCGTCTGCTCTTTTGCGCCGGAAAGAATGCTGTTTGTCAATGTTTCGATCGCCTGCGGCTGGTCGCCGGTCGGCGTATATTCAGAACAAAGCTTAAACTTGTCCAAGTCTCTATCTCACCAAACCCAAAACAAATTTACAGATACTTAAAATTATTATACACCATATATTTACATTTTGCAAATTTAATGTATAATAGAACACATGAAAAATTTAACGGTTACAAAAGATGAAGCCGGCCAGCGGCTGGACCGCCTGCTTGCCAAGCGTTTTGACCGCCTGCCAAAGTCGCTGATGTACAAATACATCCGCACGAAGCGCATTAAAGTCAACGCGCACCGCGCCAAGCCGGAACAAAAGCTGAACGAAAACGACGTGATCTCACTTTACATAAACGACGAGCTGCTGGAAGAGCACCGAAAAGACCTGGCGTTTTTGCAGGCGCCCAACACGCTTGACGTGGTTTATGAAGATGAAAACGTGCTGGTCGCCTTTAAACCCGCCGGCCTTTTGTGCCACAGCGACACGGCCGAGCGCGCCGACACACTGGGCGCGCGGCTGCTGCACTACCTTTACCGCACCGGCGCATGGAAGCCCGAAGATACGCCGGGCTTTGCACCGGCCATCTGCAACCGGCTGGACCGCAACACCTGCGGCCTGGTGCCTGTCTCTTATACACATCTGACGCTGCCGACGACTTTATAGGT
>URDW01000203.1 GCA_900546735.1 uncultured Oscillospiraceae bacterium | reverse complement strand
ATATGCAGCGGCTCGGTCTGCAGGCTGCTTTTTTGCGCACTGGACAAATCGTATAGGGCACTGCAAACGGTTAGTCCGTCTTTTTGCAGTTCGGTTTTTAACTGCAGGTCGGTTTCTGCCGCGTCGATCTGAAGCCTGGCGTGCAAATTGGCGCTGCGGTAGTTGTCGGTCGGTTGTGTTTCCAAATATGTGCGTATAATACGGTTTTTTGGCAAAGCGAACAGGGTCACACCGCGCAAAATGCCGCCGATATTGTGGTGCGCGTAGTAGCTTGCCCACGAGGCATCGCTCAGGTATTCGTTTTGCGGGTTCCAGATGCCGGATGTCTTACCCTCTATATCAGCAATGCCGACGACCAGTTCAAATTTGTTTTGATCTATATAGTTGGTGATATCGCAGTCCCACGGCGTAAAACCGCCAATGTGAAAGCGCACGAATTTGCCGTTGACCCAAACGCGCGCGTTGCAGTACACGCCTTCCAGGCGAATATAAAGCCTGCCTTTTGGAAAATCGCTTGGCACCGTTACGGTCCTGCGATAATAGTATTCCTTGTTATTTTCAATGTCGAACCCCTGCATGACCAGTTCACCGGGCACGGTGACCGGCTGCCATTTTTCGTTTGGGATATTTTGAAAGTCATAATCCTGCTTTTTGGAAAAAGGCGAGGGGATGTCGGCGATCTCCTCAAACAGGAACTGCCAGTCCTTGTTTGCACGGTCGGCCAGAGAGAGACTGGGCTTGTGACAGTCCAGAACGGCCTGTGGAATTGGCGGAAGTACAGGGGTGTGCCAGACGGGATTGTAAAATGCAGAGTGGTTCATCACTTATTCTCCTAACTTATGAAAAACAAACCAGCAGCGCCTGCCCGGGGGTGAGCTCCAGGGTGATTTCGCGGCCGTGCAGCGGCAAGTCTTTTAAATATACATTGCCGTTTGTCGTGATCTGACTGATTTTGGCAGATGAAACCGCATCGCTCGGCACCTTCCATGTGAATCGGCCGCCGTCTTTGCTGTAGGCGATCCATGTATTTTCCTTTTGGATCAGCGGCAAAAAGACATTGTCTTTTTCTTTCAGCACAGCGCCGTTTTGCGTGATTTTCTGCTTGTCCTTATAAGAAACGATCCCGTCGCTGTAAACGCAGCGTTCACGGCGGCCATGGCCGGTGATCGCCAGACGTTTATGCGTGCATAAAAAGTGAAACGGCACCTGCACTGTGGCAAACTGGTGCACAAAGTCCTGCGCCCAGTTCGGATTGTCTTTTTTTACAATGTCTTCCGCCTGCATGTTGCCGTACAGGTATTTGGCAAAATGCTTTTCCCGGAACATGCCGCCGCAGTATACCTGGGGCGGCACTTCCACAAGCTCCTGTCTTGTCATACGGTGGCACCACCAGCTCATGGGTATTTCGCCAAGGGTGACCATAGGTGAAGATTTAAAGTGATCGCGCGGCAGTCCGAAAACCGGGTGGTTCGGCAGGACGTCACTCTCCTTATATGTAAACTCAGAGGTGATGTCTACGCCTTTTTCGCGAACGTATGCGATCATTTTCGACCTGGCTTCCTGCATCTGCCGGATCGTAACGTCCGGCGCATAGTTTTTGTAGCACTGAAAGTTGTCCACATGGATCGTTCCGGCCTCAATAATAAACGGGAACGTTTCGGCGAACCGGTCAAACTGCCTTTTAAACAGGCCGGATTCCCAGTAGCCTTTGTGGCAGGTTTTATAGCAAGCCCTGCCGTTATATTTTTCTATAGGATCGGGTTTGCCGTTTCTTTTGCGGATTAGAGCGCCGGCTTTGACAAAATCGTTAAACGACGGCGCGTTGGTGTACGCATCGTTAAAATTGATGTGCACGCTGATCACAGAGTTGTATTTTTTGCCCTCTTCGCACAGCCAGCGGAAACTTTCGGCAGCCGTTTTGTCCTGCGGACGCTTCAGGGCTTCATTTACCTCGAAAAAATCGGGGTATTTGTCATCGTGCCCCAGGTACTGCCACCCGACCAAATAATAAATTTTGGTGATGCCCTGTGTTATGGCATCGATCTGCCTTATGTAAGATAAAGCTTCTTCAAAGGTCATAAGCACATGGCTTTTGCCAGCAATTTTCGGTTCCGGGTAGGCCATGCCAAGCTTCATGACCATGCAGCGTGAATAATCATAGCGGTAGTTGGTTTGAATCGTCACAAAAAACACTCCTTTTCGTTTTTACAATACCATGATTTCTAAATACGGCCTTTCAAAATACTGCTGAAAATATTAGAAAACCAATCATTAAAAAAAGAAATTGCATAAGCATTTTTTCTAAATTTTTTGAGTGCATTTTGATAGAAAAGAATGCCCGTGCTCTGTATCTGTCTCTTATACACATCTCCGAGCC
>URDW01000202.1 GCA_900546735.1 uncultured Oscillospiraceae bacterium | reverse complement strand
GATCTACACCTATTAAGTCGTCGGCAGCGTCAGATGTGTATAAGAGACAGAGCTGCATCTGCTCAAGGGCCTTTCTAAAATTCTGCTTGACATCGACAAAGCCATTCAGATCATTCGCGAAACACAAAGCGAAGCGGATGTTGTGCCCAATTTGATGATCGGTTTTGGTATTGATGAGGTGCAGGCGGAATATGTGGCCGAGATCAAGCTGCGCCATTTGAACAGGGAATATATTTTAAAGCGCATCCACGACATTGAAACGCTGGAAAACGATATTGCCGACCTGGAAAAAACGCTTGCCAGCCAGGCTAGAATGAAAAAAATCATCGTGTCGGAGCTGGAAGATGTTTCCAAAAAATACGCCACAGCGCGTAAAAGCGAGATCCTCTATGATTACACAGCGGCCGAGGCCGTGGAGCAGGTGGAGATCGCCGACTACCCGGTCACGCTGTTCATTTCTAAGGATGGCTATCTGAAGAAGATCAAAACGGCCAATCTGCGTATGAGCGGCGAGCAAAAGGTCAAAGAGGGCGACCAGATCCTGCGCAGCGTGGAATGTTCCAATAAGGACGAACTGCTCGTTTTTACCGACAAGTGCCAGGTCTATAAAGCGCGTGTCAACGACTTTACAGACACAAAAGCTTCGGCACTCGGCGATTACTGCCCGGTGAAGCTCGGTATGGACGAAGGGGAAAACGTTGTTTATATTGCTCTGGTGCAGCAGTATAAGGGTTACATGGTTTTTGCTTACGAAAACGGCAAGGTCGCCAAGGTAGACGTTTCGGCCTATGAGACCAAAACAAACCGCAAAAAACTTTTAAAAGCGTATTCTGCAAAAGCTGTGCTGGTGCAGGCGGAATATATTACAGAGGATACGGAACTGGTGCTTGTCTCCTCGTCCGGCCGTATGCTGATCGTGGACACCGGCGCCATTGCCCCCAAGGCTACAAAAGATACGGTCGGCGTAAACGCCATGACCCTGAAAAAGAATCAGCGCGTCGTTTCGTTCCACCACTACCATGAGGGCGAGTTTGAAAAAGCCTGGCGTTTTCGCACAAAAAATCTGCCCGCAGCCGGCGCACTTCCGGGCGCCAATGACATTGCAGAGCAGATCACGTTTTAAAAGTATGGCTATGTACAGCTTCGCCGAAGCGAAGCGGGCAGCAAAAATGCAAACGCGAATAAGTTTTGCCGCCGGTATTATTCTGGCATGTATGCCGCGTTTTATACAGTGCTAATATTTGTAAAAAAGGCTTGCATTTGTGTAGGCGTTGTGCTATACTTTCCATGTTGAAATCTGACATGTACTATTTTGTTTGTTTTTTGGAGGAATTAAAATGTCTTGGTATCATTATGTGATCGGCGCTGTGCTTCTCGTTGTCGCAGTGATTATTACTGTGGTCGTTCTGATGCAGCAGGGGCGTTCCGAACATCTTTCCGGTGCGATCGGCGGCGGTTCAGATGCTTATGAAGGTAAAATCAGGGGCCGTTCTAACGAGGCCAGACTGGAAAGACTTTCTAAAATTCTGATTTCGGTCTTTTTTGTGGTCGTATTTGCCGCGTTTCTTATTTTTCTTCTTGTTTGATCGTTCAATAATCCATAACCTTGCTCCTGGCAAGGTTATTTTTTTTGGAGCTCGGTTTGGACTATATTATTTTTGATTTAGAGTGGAACAATGCCTATAATTATGCCACGAAAAAGGGTGTAAACGAGATCGTGGAGATCGGCGCCATCAAGCTGGACCGCTATCTGAACACGGTCGACACCTTCCGGCTTCTGGTTCGCCCAAAGCTTTCGCGTCGTCTTAGTACGCATTTTAAAGCGCTCACGCACATGACGTTGGAGGAACTGCGACGCGACGGCGTTGCTTTTGAAACGGCTGTGCAGGATTTCCGGCGCTGGGCCGGTTTGCCGCAGAACAACGTGTTCATGTCCTGGTCCAACAGCGATTTGTATGTACTGGCTGAAAATTTCAGGCGTGTTTTTGGGACGACAGACATTTCTTTTATTCAAAATTATGCCGATGTGCAGCAGTATTGCCAAAGCTTTCTCGATTTGCCGGACGGCAGCAAAAATCAGGTGGGGCTGACCGACTGCGCCGATGCACTCGGGCTGCAGTATAACGACGGCCTGCACCATCATGCGCTTTTTGACTGCGAACTGAGCGCCATGTGCTTTCGCCGTGTGTTTGATGAAAAAAAGTTTTCGGCCTTTGTGCACCGCTGTGAAAACGACTACTTTTCCCGCCTGCTTTTTAAGCCATATTCCATTACAAAACCTGTCGTGCAGGGGTTCAATGTGTACCAAACGGAACATGGCTGCCCGTCCTGCGGCGCGCCGCTGCACAGGCTGTCTCTTATACACATCTCCGAGCCCACGAGACACTGAGCGATCTCG
>URDW01000201.1 GCA_900546735.1 uncultured Oscillospiraceae bacterium | reverse complement strand
TCTCAGCGTGTCGGGCTGTATATTTTATTGCCGTTATGCCTTTTTCGACACGCTGAAGCGCGGCATTGCCGCGCCTTTTTTTCTGCCCGAAAGCGGTTTCCTTAAGAATTCTTAATTTGTCGTTTTTTTCGGGATTTTGTCAGTCATCTGTGTTATACTGTGCTCGCAAGAGAGGGAAGCGTATGGAAACAAATACAGTCAACCGAAAAGCAGTCATCCTGGTCGTGGACGACGACCCCAATATCCGCGAGATCCTTTGTGTGCAGCTGCGCGGCGCCGGTTATGAGGTGCTGACGGCGGCGAACGGCACCGAAGCGGTCGACGCTGTTTCGCAGCAGATCAATATTGATCTGATCCTGCTGGATATTATGATGCCGGAAATGTCGGGCATTGAAGCCTGCCGGCAGCTACGCCGTTTTTCTAGCGCCCCGGTCATGTTCCTGACGGCCAAGTCGCAGGAAATGGATAAAGCAGAGGCCTATGCCAGCGGCGGTGATGACTACCTGGTCAAGCCGTTTTCCACAGCGGAACTGCTTATGAAGGTGCATTCGCTGCTGCGCAGGTATTTCGTGTATAAGGGAAAACCGCAGCCGGACATGTCGCTTATTGAAATCGGCCCGCTGCGCATCGATACGGCGGTCAAGGCTGTAACGGTTCAGGAAAATAAAGTGGATCTGACAGATACGGAGTACGAGATCCTGATGCTGCTTGTACAAAACTGCGGCCGCACGCTCGGTGTCCGGCAAATTTACGAGGGCGTCTGGCAGCAGAAATTCATGCCGTCTTCTGCCAATACCGTCATGGTGCATGTGCTGAATCTGCGCCGCAAGCTGCAGAAAAACGGCGCAGGCGATATCATTAAAACCGTTTGGGGGAAAGGGTATCAGATCGATGAATATTAAACGAAACAAGAAAAAGCTGCTTTACTCGCTGCGTTTTAAGTTACTGCTGGTTCTGCTGGCGGCGGCGTGTGCGGCAATTCTGTGTGTTTACGGTCTGCAGAGTCTGACCAATTATACGGTCAACACCTATTATTGCAGTGAGGAGAAAATGGCCGCGCGTGAACAGCGCTTGCTCCATTCCCTCAGAAAATATGTTCGTGAAAATGAAGTCTCTGCCCAAAATATCAGCCGGCTTGCCGGGTGGACAAAAAATCACCAGTATGTGTATCTGTCCATCTGTGATGAAGAAGGTTATGCTTTGTATGAATCTGGCTGGTGGGACGACGGCGTGTATGAGGAAAGCAGTTATTCCGGCGCAGGCGACAGCAATTCCAGTTACTATGATCCGGCCGAGCTGGATCCGGTTCAGTTTGCCGATGGGACCTACGGGGTATCTATTATTGAATTCACGGAACTGCGCTGGTTGAATTTGGGCGACACCTTTTCCTATATACTGGCCACGGCGCTGTTTTTGGCAATCGTGATTTTCCACAATACGCGTGTCAACGGGCGTATCATTCGTTTGTCTAAAGAAGTGGATGCCGTGTCAAACGGCAACTTAAAGCAGCACATTACCGTTGCCAAAAATGACGAGATCACGGTGCTTTCCAAAAATGTGGACCAGATGCGCAATTACCTGATTTTGCGGCTTGAAGAACGTGAAGAAGCGTGGGAGGCAAACCGGGAACTCATCACCTCCATGTCGCACGATATTCGTACGCCGCTGACGTCTTTGCTTGGCTATATTGAAATTTTGGAACAGGGGCAGTACAAAGACGAGGCACAGAAAAAGCAATATGTGGAAAAAGTAAAAGAAAAAACACTGCATCTGAAAAGCCTGTCTGACAAGCTGTTTTCTTACTTTATGATTTTCGGCAGCGACCAGCTGCCTGTGCAGCTGCAGCGCTTGGAAGCCGGTGTCTGCCTGGAACAAATGCTGGGTGAACAGCTGTTTGATCTGGAGCAAAAAGGTTTTACGGTGCAAATGGATATGCAGCTTCCGCACGGCTATATGCTGGTGGATGTTGAAATGCTGCGCCGCATTTTTGACAATGTGTTTTCCAACATCGCAAAATACGGTGACCTTACATTTCCTGTGGATGTGGAGTGCCGTGTGCAGACCAGTCATCTTTGCGTGACGGTCGTCAATAAAATCAATCCGGTCCTGGATAAGATCGAAAGCAGCAACCTGGGCAATAAGATCTGCGTCAAGATCGCGCGCCAGCTCGGCGGCAGTATCATGTTCCAGAATACCGGCGGCCTGTACAAGGTCGTTTTGTACCTGCCGTTCGATGCGGCAAAACCCAATCAGATCGAAGGAGAATAAGCATGACGAACGTACTTGAATATTTGGAGCATGCGGCAAAGCGCAGCCCTTCTAAAACCGCTGTGCAGGATCCTGACAAATCCTGCACTTATGCCGAACTTCTGCAGTCTGCGCAGGCTGTCGGCCTGTCTCTTATACACATCTGACGCTGCCGACGACTTAATAGG
>URDW01000200.1 GCA_900546735.1 uncultured Oscillospiraceae bacterium | reverse complement strand
CGAGATCGCTCAGTGTCTCGTGGGCTCGGAGATGTGTATAAGAGACAGCATCTCGCGTGCAAATTCGGCAGGGTAAGTGTCGTCGCCGTCGGTCATGATATAGCACTGGGCGTCAATGTCGCGGAACATGCGGCGGATCACGTTGCCCTTGCCCTGACGGTACTCGTGGCGCACCACGGCGCCCTCCGCCTCGGCGATGGCGGCTGTGTCGTCGGTGGAATTGTTGTCGTACACATAGATCGTTGCCTCAGGCAGCGCCTTTTGAAAGTCGTTGATGACTTTTTTGATGGTTACGGCTTCATTGTAGCAGGGGATCAGTACCGCTATTTTATCCATATTGCATTCTCCTCATCTTTATTATCTTCAGCAGTTTTATTTCGTTTTTTTGAAAATGTTATGAAAAATACAAACGGCAGGCAAGCGACCAGCGGGAGAGAATAGCGCATATAGGCGACCGGCCCGATAAAGCAGATCACCATGTTGACGAAAATCGGCAGACAAGCCAGCAGTTCCCTGTGCCTCTTGCGCATCAGCATAGCCAGGAAAAGTACCACATAGATCCAGGTGTATGTCGAAAATTCAAAGATGCTGGAGATGACCGGTATTTTATCCAGAAGGTTAACGGTTTGCGCCACGATACTTCTTTCACCGTCAAAGCATTTTGGGTTATCTAGCCCCTCAAGGTATTCTGGAATGGTTCTGTCGTTTACGCCGTTATAATAGATTACGTCGCGGTTTGAGTCAAAAGAAAACCACGCGTAGTTCAAATTCAAAAACGCTTCTATATATACGTCCGGGTGTTTTACCAGCTGTGCGGTCCATGTTTTGACATAGTTGATGAGATCGTCGGTTGTTGCATATTTATTATAATGCCGCTTGACATGGTCTGACCGGTCGGGTTCATATTCGTCTGCAATATCTTGCAGTGAAAGCTCGCTCCCGCCGAGGATGGTGGTAATGTTTTTCTCTTCCTCCGGCGTGATCTCGTCGGCATATTCGGTGATGTACCTTGCCGTTTGCTGGAACGGTACAGAGAGCATCTCCCGCGGGCTCCCCTCATTGATGCCCATTGCGCTGAAGAATATGCCGCTGTAGCCGACTTTGAACACTAGCAGCGGGATCAGCATGGCCGCCATGATTTTGACCAGGAACTTTTTGTCTTTCCTGAAATGGATGATGACAAACGGCACCAGCACCAGCAGCATGTAAAAACCATTGTTGCGCAGCAGCATCAGCAAAAAAGATACCAGTGCCAGGGCAACATATTTTTTCGCTGTGAAGCGTTCGGGCGCTTTGAACGCCTCATAAAACAGGATCGTCATGATCAGCAGTGCGATCATAAAAGGCGTGTCCTTAAAGATTGCCATGCCCCACAGCGGGAACAGCGGGCACAGCACAAAAAAGGCATACACAATGTTTGAAAGCCTTTTGGACATGCCGTGCTCTCTGAGTTTTAAAACGCTGAAAACAAGCGCGCAGGCCAGCACAAGACACTGCAAAACGCTGTAGATCGTAATGCCGGCAAAATACGAGCCCATCCATTCGCCAAGCTTCAAAAAGCACCCCAGCAGAACCGTGTGGAACACGGGGTGGTGGTTTGTCAAAAGACTGTCGCCCTCTTCACGGGCAACGGTGCCCACCGACCAGCACATATCGGGGTTATTCAGCATCTGGCCGAACTGGTCGCGTGTGTCCTGTGCCATGCTTCCCGGCGCCATGATCACCATATACGGTACCCAGCAAAGGAACATGATCCCGGTCAGCACCAGAAATTTTTTAAAAGTAAAGACACGGCCGGTAGTTTCCAGCTTTTCGATATAAATGCGGTTGATCGCGTCGTACACAAAAAAGGCCAGCACGGCAATGCCTATCCCCTTGATGCCGGAGGTGATCAGCGCTTCCCAGCTGCCAAAGACATTGTCCCACGAATCGGTCTGATAATAACTGTCGCAAAGCAGCAAAAACAAAGCGGCAATGCAGGAAAAAGGAATACCCCAGGGAATATTCTTTTTATTCACCTTTGGAATCAGGTACAAAAACGCAAAAAAAGCGAGTACTACAAAAAACAGAACGTAGTAGGACGGCTCGTCGAATGCGGCTTGCAGCTTCCATATATATCGGGACAGTTGGCCGCTAAGCGTCTTTTCCACATTCTCAGGAATTTTATGTGCACCGTTTTCCACAACCAGCGCAAAGCTGGAGAGAATGGCAAGCAGAAATGCTTTTATACCCGTGCTGATGAGAATTGGTTTTTTCTTTTCTAACATAAAAACCTCCTGCGGCTGAAAAACATATGTGTTTGCGTGCAGCCGGCCGTCTTACCGCTGCATGGAAAATACGGCCGGCTGCTTGGCATTTATTGAACCAGACATTTTGCCGTGTCTAATTATTTTGCGTTTCTATCTTAACAGCTATTGAAACATTTTGCAACCAGTTTTATACAAAAGCCTATTATTTATAGTTAT
>URDW01000199.1 GCA_900546735.1 uncultured Oscillospiraceae bacterium | reverse complement strand
ACGAGATCGCTCAGTGTCTCGTGGGCTCGGAGATGTGTATAAGAGACAGGACTTGACGAGAGCAACAAGGTCTTCCACAGCCTCTTCCTCGTCAGAACCATCCGCAATAATGCGGATATCCGTGCCGCCCATGATGCCGAGCGACAGCACGCCGAGCAAGCTCTTGGCGTTGACGCGGCGGTCTTCTTTCTCGACCCAGATGGAAGATTTGTACTCATTTGCTCTCTGAATGAAAAACGTTGCAGGACGAGCATGCAGGCCGACTCTGTTTTCTACGGTTACATCTTTAACAAACATAGTGAACTACCTCTCTAAAACTCAAAATATCGGGATGAATACCACATTTTGCAAACACCGCTTTTGGTTGCTTAATATATTATACCCACGCATGCAGAATTCGTCAACTTTTTCAAAAAACTTCGTATTCTATCATAAATATTGCGGTTTGGTGCCGCGCCGAATTTGTGCAACTTAAATAAAACCGTAAAAATAATTTTGTGCATAAAATAAATTATTTTCCGCAGTCCGGTCCGTTTGCCTGCAAAAAACGGCGTTCTTCATCAGAAAGTTCGGCCGTTTGCAGCATATCGGGCCGGCGGAAAGCCGTGCGCAAAATCGACTGCTTGCGGCGCCACTGCTTTATTTTAGCGTGGTTGCCGCTGATAAGCACTTCGGGCACATCGCGCCCCTGCCATGTAAAGGGCCGTGTATACTGCGGATACTCCAGAAGCGAGTCATAGTGGCTCTCTTCCTCATAACAACTTTCATCGGCCAGCACCCCCGGCTGCAGGCGGCTGACGGCATCCGCCAAGACAAGCGCCGGCAGTTCGCCGCCGGTGAGCACATAGTCGCCGACCGAGATCTCCTCCGGCTGCAGCGCCTCGATCACGCGCTCGTCCACGCCCTCATAGTGGCCGCACAAAATCACAAGACCGTCCATGGCGGCCAGGCGCTTGACGGTGCTTTGCGTAAGCGGCGCGCCCTGCGGCGTCATGTAAACCAGGTGCGGCGGCTGTGCAAACTGACGGCAGACGGCTTCATAGCAATCGTAAATCGGCTGCGCCTGCATGACCATGCCCATGCCGCCGCCGTAAGGCGTGTCGTCCACGCGGCGGTGCTTGTCGGCCGTATAAGCGCGGATGTCGGTGCAGTGGATCTCCACCTTACCGCTCTGGCGCGCCCGGCCGATGATGCTTTCGCCCAGCACACTTTCACACATCTGCGGAAACAGCGTCAATATTTCAATCTTCATCAAAAAGGCCTTTCATCCTGCGGATCTGCACGACCCGGTTTTCTATATCTTTGCAAACGACCACATCGTCGATAGCCGGCAGCAGGTGCACGGTCTTGCCGTTTTTCACCTCGTATATATCGCACGAACCGTGGTTGAGCACATCGGTGATCTCACCGTAATCTGCGCCGGAGTCCGCATCCACCACGCGGCAGCCGATCAGATCCTGCACAAACACGCTGCCCTCGTCCAGCGGCGCATCTGCGCGGCGGCAATAAAGCACACGGTTTTTCAGCTTTTCCGCCGCATCCGCTGTGTCTACCCCTTCCAGCTTCAACAGCACATGGTTCTTGTGCGGCCGCACAGATACGAGATGCGCCGGCTGTGCTCCCTTTGCATCCAGGAACAGCGTCTGCAGCGCCTGTAAAAAAGAAACGTCGTCACACCACGGCTCCATTTTCAGTTCACCGCGGATGCCGTGCAGATTGACGACACGGCCGACCTCAAGAAATTCGTTCATGTTTTACTCTCCGTATTTTTTTATTGCGTTTAAAACGCGCTTTTTATCGGCACTCCACAGAGGCGCCAGCAGGTCCTTTTTCGGTCCGTCGCCCGTTACGCGGTGCACGACCATGCCGGGCGGCAGACGGCGCAGCGCATCATAAAGCACCGAAAGATATTCCTCCATCGTCATGACCGGCACGCGGCCGGCCAGGTACTCCTTTTCCAAATCTGTGCCGCGCAGCACATGCAGCAGCTGAAACTTAACGCCCTGCACACCGCTTTGCACCACATGATCTACGCTTTGCAGCATGTCTTGGCGGCTTTCCCCCGGCAGGCCGAGGATCAGATGCACGACCGTATTGAGCCCCGCGCGCTGCAGGCGCGAAACAGCCGAATCATAAACGTCCAGCGTATAACCGCGGCGGATATAGGCAGCCGTTTTTTCGTGCATGGTCTGCAAACCCAGTTCCACAAAAACCGGCTTGATACGGTCGATTTCCAGCAAAAGGTCAACGACATCAGGCGCCAGGCAGTCCGGCCGCGTCGCAACAGACAGTGCGACCACGTCCCGGTGCCCGGCGGCCTCCATAAATTTTTCACGCAGCACGGACACGGGCGCATAAGTATTTGTAAAGGCCTGAAAATAAGCAATATACTTGCCGTTTTTATTCTTTTTTTCGACCAGCGCCTTGCCGGCCTCGATCTGGTCAGTGATGCGCATACGGCGGTCGCCGGCGAAGTCACCG
>URDW01000198.1 GCA_900546735.1 uncultured Oscillospiraceae bacterium | reverse complement strand
CGAGATCGCTCAGTGTCTCGTGGGCTCGGAGATGTGTATAAGAGACAGAAATTCATCTGTTTCCAAATCATTTTTTCGGATCGTTTCCGTAAGCGCTGCATAATACTGCATCGGCAGGAAATTGATACAAAAGCACTCTTCGCGTTTTATATTGGCAAACGTGTGCGTATGCTGATAAAGACAGCCCATCACGGCAAAGAAGGCCGTTTTGTCGCCGTGAAAACAGCTCCAGGCGTGAAAGCATACGTTTGGCAGGCCGTTTTCTTTCCAGGTCGTTACGGCAAACAAAACCTGCGGCACGGAAGCAATGGTCTCAAAATGAGAAAACAGCTCAAATTCCTGCGGGTAGGCCGGCTGAAAATACGCCGGAAAAGCTTTTGAAAATTCCAGTTTCATACCATCCTCCGCTCAGTCTGTCCTTTCGGCTGCGGCCTGTTTCTTTTTGGCATCCAAGATCAGGAAAATCATTGGGAGCACGGCAAACACGCAAACGATGGCAGCGGCCAGAAATATATTCGGCGTGGGCACCTGCTTGGTCACGCCAAGATCCACATAGGTTTCATTGCTGTCTTTAATGACATAAGCGCCAATGTACGGTCCGGTCACCATAGGGATCAAAACAGAAAAAATCATTTTGATGCCCTGGAAATGCCCGGCCTTATCCACCGGCGTTTCGTCGCGCACAAGACCGTTGACAGCGGCGTTGACGACCAGATTCGCCGCCAGCATAATGGTACCGGTCACCGCCAGAGCCGCTACGCTGCGCGCAAAATAGACGGCCAAGAACCCGACTACCAAAATAATCAGCGACGGGATCAAGAACTTTGTTTTGCCGAACCGGTCAATGAGTTTGCCGCAAAGCACGCTGATCACGCTGGAAAGGATCAGCACAATACCAAGCACCAGCGCATAGTCGGTAATGCCAAGGTACATCTGAATATAAATGATCAAATACGGCATAAATACCTGGTAGGCAATGGCCAAAATGCACAGCGCCGTAAGCGCCACATAAAGCATTGGGTGACTGCGCACCGTGGAGGGGCGAAAGCCATAAATAATGTTTTTAAAATAATTCTGGTGAACGGGTTTCAGATCAGGGTCATCACGCAAAATAAACAGACCGATAATACCGCCAAGCGTCACCAGGCCGCCGATGATCAGGAAAAACGCCTTCCAGTTGCCGCTTTGCGTCAGCCCGTCCATGCCGCCGAAAATGATGATCATCGCGAGCAGCGGCATAATGGCCAGCACGGTCTCTGTCTTACCGCGGTTTTCAGCGGCCGTCACATCTGTGACCCAGGCGTTGAACGCCGAGTCATTCGCCGTTGAACCGAAAAATGTCATAACGCAGTCCATAACGACTACGATGATGGCTGTGGCGGCCACCGCGTTGACCGTCGGAAACAGCTTTGCGGTTTCAGCGGTTGAAATGAAAGCAAAAGCGCCGGTCGTAATGCCCCAAATAATGTAGCCAAAAGCAATAAAAGGCTTGCGCCGCCCGACTTTGTCGGAAAGCGCGCCCATAATCAGCGTGGTCAGGGTCGCCGTAACGGCGCTGGCCGCGACCATGTCGGCAATATAATTGGGGTCGTCCGACACTGTATTGTACAAAAACACATTGAAATACATGTTTTCCACGACCCAGGCCAGCTGACCGAACAGACCGAACAGGATCAGCGCCGCCCAGACACGCGCGGGAATTTTTGCTTTGCCCATTTTAGCAGACATAAATCATTCCTCCGTTTCATAGCAAAAGATTCCAGGTTTATGGTAACACAATTTTGCCGAAAGCACAAGCATAAACAAAAGACAAATTACACAAATCGCGCCTGAATTTATGTAAATTATGTATAAAATATTAAAAATAGCGTTGAATTTTATGTACATTTGTGATAAAATTTTTTAATAAAACCAATTCTATAAAAGGGGGGCACATCCATGAAACGAAACGATACCCAACCGACGGCCGCTGCGCTGAGGCCATTCGGATTTAAAGACAAATTCGGCTACGCGCTCGGTGACTTTGGCTGCAACATGAGCTTTGTATTTATCAACAGCTACATGATGCTGTACTTTGTCACCTGTCTTGGCATCCCGGCCGAGATCTACGCCGTGCTGATCATGATCGCAAAGGTCTGGGACGCGCTGGACGACCCGGTCGTAGGCGCGCTGTGCGACGCCACCCGCCCAAAAGGCGGCAGCAAATTCATGCCTTGGATCAAATGGGGCAGCCTGCCGCTTTTGGTCTTCAGCATCGTTATGTTCATCTATGTGCCAGATGCACCGCTTTGGGCAAAATGCGTGCTGTGCCTTGGCACCTATATTGTCTGGTCCACCTCATACACCGTTGTCAACGTGCCCTACGGCTCGCTGCAGGCCGTCATCACCAAAGACCCGCTGCAGCGTGCAGAGCTTTCCAACGCCCGCTCCATCGGTGCCATGCTGGCACAGGCGCCTGCCTGTCTCTTATACACATCTCCGAGCCCACGAGACACTGAGCGATCT
>URDW01000197.1 GCA_900546735.1 uncultured Oscillospiraceae bacterium | reverse complement strand
ATCTACACCTATTAAGTCGTCGGCAGCGTCAGATGTGTATAAGAGACAGAGCAAATGGCTTCTCCAAACGAAAACGAATATGATGAGCTGCTTGAATCTTTCATGAATAATTTTTCGGATGCGTATGATGAAGACCGAAAGGCCCAGCTGGAACGCGAGGGCTTTGAGCATCAGGCGAAATCCACGGTAGACAAAAGCAGCCGCTTTTCCCGAAATAAAAGAGGCCGCAAGCTTGAAAAGAAAATGCGTAAAAACGGTGGTCCCGGTAAAAACGGCGGCAAACTGATGCCGCTTCCGCTGCGGATCCTGCTGGGCTGCGCCATCGTGGTGGCCTTTGTCGGCATCGTCTGTGTTTCTGTTGCCGGCGTTTACGGCTATACCGTTGTGCACGGTGACCCGGTTTTTGATTTGGACGAGGAAAAATATTCCCAGAACCAGACTTCCTTTATTTACGGCACAGACAGCAGCGGCGAACAGGTAGAGATCACCCGCCTGCATGGTGAGCAAAACCGTATCTGGGTCGATATGGAGGATATGAGCCCTTATATGCGCATGGCGTTCATTGCGCTGGAGGACAAGCGCTTTGAAAAGCACCACGGTGTGGACTGGTTCCGTACGGTTTCAGCCCTAACGGTCCACCGCGCCACACAGGGCGGTTCTACCATTACGCAGCAGCTTGTTAAAAACCTGACCGGTGAAAACCAGGAAACGTTTGTGCGTAAATTCAACGAAATTTTATCGGCGCTGAATCTGGAGCGCAATTACAGCAAGGATGAAATCGTCGAAGCTTACATGAACACCGTTTACCTCAGCAACGGCTGCTACGGTGTGAAAACGGCGGCGGAGCGTTATTTTGGTAAGGACATATCTGAACTGAACATTGCCGAATGTGCCTGCCTGGCTTCGATCACGCAGTACCCGAATCTCTACGATCCGCTGAAAAATCCTGAAGACAATCGCGTTCGTGCCGAGTATTGCATGGAACAGATGCTCAAAGAGGGTTTCATCACGCAGGAAGAGTATGACGAGGCGATGGCGTATGAAATGGTCTATACCAACAGCGCCAATTACCAGGGCTCTACGGTAGAAGAGGAAGAAGAGGAAGAAACCCAGGAAGTCAACAGCTATTACACAGATTTTGTGATCGAAGAGGTGCTGTCGGATCTGCGGAAAATGGGCTACAGCGAGCGTACGGCCAGGAACATGCTTTACGGCGGCGGTCTGCGCATTTATACGGCGATCGACTTTGAATTGCAGGAAATCGTGGAAGATGTTTATGAAAATTACCGCCGCATGCCGGACGAGACGGTGCAGGGCGCTATGGTGATCATGGACTATAACGGCCGCGTATGTGCGATCGTGGGCGGCGCCGGCGAAAAAACGGGCAACCGTACGCTGAACCGTGCTTCACAGTCGGAACGTCAGCCCGGTTCTGCTTTGAAACCGCTGTCCATTTACAGCCCCGCGCTGGAAAAGACGAAGTCGGATGATTCTGTCGGTGTTTACTGGTCAACGATGATCTCTGACTCACCAGTCATGAAAATCGACGGCGAATGGTGGCCGAAGAATGAAAGCGGCAGCTATTCGGGCAGCAAAGTGACTTTGCAAAACGGTCTTGCCCGTTCACTGAACACCATTTCGGCACAGACATTAAAGCTGATCGGTACTGACTATGCAATCAATTTCCTCAAAGAGCGCTATCATTTTACAACGCTCAACGACGTGAACGACAATGACTGGGCGCCTATGGCGACCGGCGCTTTGGATACAGGTGCAACGGTGCTGGAAATGACGGCAGCTTATGCGGCTTTCGGCAACGGCGGTTATTATTACGAACCTTATGCTTACTATAGGATCGAAGACAGCCAGGGCAATGTATTGATCGAAAAAGACCCGGAGGCGACCAAGCAGCGTGCGATTTCTGAAGGCACAGCCGGTGTGATGAATAAGCTTCTGCAAACGGTTATGGCAAGCGGTGGTACCGGCTCCAATTATAAGATTTCCGGCGTCGAATGCTTCGGTAAAACCGGTACGACAACGGAGGACAAGGACCGCTGGTTCGTCGGCGGCACGCCCGATTATGTTTCGGCTGTTTGGTATGGCTACGATCAGCCGAAGGAAGTTGTTTACAACCTTTCACCGAACCCCAGCGGCACGATCTGGAATTATGTGTTTAAGCAGATTTACAACAACAATTCCGGCCTCGACAGTGAGTTCGCTGAAAACGATTCGATCGTGCAGCGCCAGTACTGTACGCGTACGGGCCTTCTGGCCAGCAGCAGCTGCCCGAAGGCGACCGGCTGGTACGATAAAGAAAGCCTGCCCGGTTACTGCAGCGGCCACGGTTCGTCAGGCAGTTCCTCCGGTTCTTTCGATTCTTCAGACAGCGACAGTGAAGACGAGGATACGACTGCCGCAGCCGATACGACAGCTGCTGCAGATTCCGGCGAGGAAGAATAAAGCATGGTTATTTTAGCAGTAGATTACGGCGATACCCGCACAGGTATCGCCGTATGTGATAAAAACGAGGTGCTCGCTTCACCGGTAACAACGGCTGTCTCTTATACACATCTGACGCTGCCGACGACTTAATA
>URDW01000196.1 GCA_900546735.1 uncultured Oscillospiraceae bacterium | reverse complement strand
GAGGAGGAACAGCGAAACGAGCGCACTTTCGACTTTGTAACAAGGAAATAAAAAAAGTCGGAACAAGCGATGTGAAGCTTGAAAAACCGGGGGCCTCCGAAAAGGTTTGCGAAGGCAAAGCTTTTTGGGGAGAGGAGGAACAGCGAAACGAGCGCACTTTCGACTTTGTAACAAGGAAATAAAAAAGTCGGAACAAGCGATCTGAAGCTTGTTCCGACGATGTGGTGGACCTGAAGGGATTCGAACCCTCGACCTCTCGGATGCGAACCGAACGCTCTCCCAACTGAGCTACAGGCCCGTGACTGTTTGCTATTTTAGCACATTGCAATTTGAATTTCAAGCATTTTTCAAGAAATCTCTGCTATTTTCTAAAATTCCCTGAAAAGGCTGGTCATGCGCGCGTTTTGTGTGCAAAATTTTAAAAGCCCGGTTTTGCCGGGCTTTTTGCTGTTTTTGTAATTAGCTGCCTTTTTTCTTTTTGATAATGGCTTTAACGGCAAAAAATGCTGCTGTGCCAACAGCCGCAGCACCAACAATGCTTGCGCCGGCGATGGCCGCGATGTAAGCTTTTTTCAAATCCCTGTAGTCGTCGGGGCTTTTGATATACGCTTCGTAAGCCGTGTTCTGGTAAACTTTTACATCTTTAATAATAAAGTCGTTTGTGCCGTCGTTGTGGTTTTCAAACTGACCGATCTCCTGCCCGTACGGCCCCCAGCCGCTGTCGCGGATCTCGGTGGTCAGGCGCAGAAATTCCGGTGTTTTGGCCACGCCGCCGTAATCACTTGACCACACGGCTTCTCCGTCTACATACATAGTGTACTGTGTCGGGGTCCATTTCAGGGCGTATGTATGTTCCTTGCCGTCGTAAAGGTTTTTGCCGGTGTCGGTCACGTTGCCCCTTGCTGCGGTAAAACGGTGGGTCGTAAGCGTCGTAATGAATGGCCTGGCCGGTCTTGGTGGGATTGTTTCGCATGAAAGAGGATTCATAAATGTCGATCTCGCTGCCGTCTTCACCGCGGTTGCCGACTTGGCCGCACTGGTCGCTTTGCAGCCAAAAGGCCGACCACATGCCGGAACCGCGGGGAACGATGACCGTCGCTTCAAAATAGCCAAATGCCTGCGAAAACAGCATATTGCTTTTGCCATCTGCCATTTCGCGTGTTTCAATGCCGCTGGTAAAACGCCTTCCTGCACGCCGCAGACGCCGCAGTCGTGGTCGGTCTGCTGCTCGCTGTGTACGATCAGGCCGTTATCTGTAAATTCGATCATCTGGTCGCACCAGTATTCGTAATTTCTAAGGCCGTGCGGCGAAGGTGCCCAGCCGGCTTCGCGCAGCTGCTGCATGTTTTGGATTTTTGTAAAATCCGTGTGCATCGTTTCGTACCAGCTGCCGTCATTCAAGTCGGGCAGTGCGGTATCGTTCATTTCTGTCTCGGCGGTTTTTGCCGCTGTGTTTTCAGCGGCAAGGCATGTAACCGCAGGGCTGCAGGCAAACACGCCTGCAAGCAGTGCACATAATAGCTTTTTCATGGATATGATTCCCCCTCCTTTTTGTTAGTATAGCATACACAAAAACAGGCTGCAATAAATAAAAAATAATGTACATTTTGCCTGGCTTTTTCGTTTTTTTGTACGGGTTAGTGTTTTGGCCGAAACACCGGAAAAAGATTGTTAATAAATTAGCAATGCTATATGCACAGGAAAATTCATTTCTTTGTGTATAATATAAATATCAGCTGAAAAATGGCTGACAGAATTAGGGGGTTATTATTTATGTTTGATTTAACAGGGCGAGTGGTTGTCGTTTCCGGCGCGTCTTCCGGGCTCGGCCGCCAAATGGCAGTTGGCTTTGCAAAGCAAGGCGCCGACCTGGTCGTTTTGGCACGCCGTATGGAAAAGCTGGAGTCGCTGGCGCAGGAGATCCGCACATTCGGCCGCCGGTGCCTGCCGCTGCAGTGCGACGTGACCAAGTCTGAAATGGTCGATGCGGCTGCAAAACAGGCGGAGACTGAATTCGGCAAAATAGATGTATTGGTCAACTGTGCCGGTTCGGCTAAAAATGCCGGTGTGCTGAACATGACGAATGAAGAGTGGGATTTTACGATCGACACCGACATGAACAGCGTATTTTATGTAACGCGTGCGTTTGGCAATATTATGAAAAAAGGCCATTACGGCCGTATCATCAATATTGCCTCTATGTACGGTCTTGTGGGAAATATGGCGGCAACATGTGTTCCTTATCATGCTGCAAAAGGCGGCGTTGTCAATATGACAAGAGCTCTTGCGGCAGAATGGGGCAAGGAAGGAATCACGGTGAACTCTATCTGCCCGGGATATTTCATAACTCCGCTTACAAAAGAAACTCTTGACTCCGACTGGTTTACAGCATATGCAAAAGGGGCAATCCCTGTAGGGCGTTATGGAAATGAAGGAGAATTGGATACTTGTGCTCTGTTTCTTGCTTCTTCCGCTTCCTCATACGTAAACGGACAAAACATTGCTGTAGACGGAGGATATACAGCTATTTAATTATTTTTCGATCTTACACCGTTAAAAAAACAGATATTTACAAAAAACATTTTAAAAAGGAGAAAACTACTATGGCTGTCTCTTATACACATCTGACGCTGCCGACGACTTAATAGG
>URDW01000195.1 GCA_900546735.1 uncultured Oscillospiraceae bacterium | reverse complement strand
GAAGAGGGGGTAATGCTTTAATGACAAAGGTTGCCTCGTTTTTCAAGAAATTTTATATTGCGATCATTTTTGTGATTTTGTACCTTCCGCCGGCGGTCATGGCTGTGCTGTCTTTTAATGGTTCGCGTTCGGCCTACAAGTTTGGCGGCTTTACGTTCGACAATTATATCGATCTTTTTTCGGACGACAGCATGATGCGCTCGGTCATGATCACGATCGTGCTGGCGCTTTCCAGTGCCTTTATTTCTACCGTGATCGGCACGGCGGCCTGCGTGGGTATTTCGTCCATGAACAAACACCTGCGCAAGCTTTACATCGGCGTTTCCAACATCCCAATGCTCAATGCAGATATTGTAACGGGTGTTGCGCTGATGTTGCTTTTTGTGCGCCTGTTCGGCGGGCTCAGTGCCGCAACGGTCGGTATTGCGCACATTACGCTGACATTGCCGTATGTGATTTTAAACGTATTGCCGAAAATGCACATCAGCCACAACAGCGCCTATGAAGCGGCGCTCGACCTGGGTGCTTCGCCGGTCAAGGCGTTTTTCCGTGTGGTCCTGCCGGATATTTTTCCCTCGGTGCTTACCAGCTTTTTGATGGCGATCACACTGTCGCTGGATGACTTTATTATCACCTATTTCACGTCCAGCTCCGAGATCAGCACGATTTCAACCAATATTTATACCAACCGCATCCGCGGCATCCAGCCGGAGTATTACGCGCTGTCCACGCTGATGTTTGTGGCCGTGCTGGTGGTGCTTCTGCTTGCCAACCGCGGTATGCTCAGTTCAGATTCAAATAAAAGGAGGAAAAAATCATATGAAAAATAAGTGGGTCAAAGGCACGGCGCTGGTGATGGCGCTGGCGGTCGTGCTTACAGTTGTATTTGCTGGCTGCTCTTCGGGCAGCGAAAAACTCTATATCTTTGCTTACGGTGACTATTTTGATCCGGACATTGTGGACATGTTTGAGGATGAATACGGCATTGAAGTTGTGTATGAGGAATATGCCGCACCGGAGGATATGTATGCCAAAGCTACGTCCGGCGCCAATGATTATGATCTGATCTGTGCTTCGGACTATATCATTGAAAAAATGCTGCAGGAAGACCTGCTTTTGCCGATCGATTTTGCCAACGTGCCGAATTTTGCCAATATCGGCGACACCTACAAGGAAATGAGCAAAAGCTTTGACCCCGAGCTGCAGTATTCCGTGCCGCACTTCTGGGGCACGGTCGGCATTCTTTACGACCGCACCAAGGTCAGCGACGAGGATGTACAGTCCTGGTCTGTTCTGTTCGACGAACGCTTTGCCGACCAGATCATTATGCCGAACAGTGAGCGCGACGCCATGCTGCCGGCGCTGAAAGTTCTGGGCTATGACCTGAACACGACCAACACGGCAGAACTCGACGAGGCCGCCAACATGCTGATCGAGCAGAAATCGCTCGTGCAGGCCTATCTGCTGGACGAGGCCGCCCGCACCAAGGTTTCGAGCGGCAATGCCGCCATGGCTGTGATCTATAACGGCGAGGCTTACCTTGCGTTTGAAGAAAATGAAAATGTAGCCTATGCCGTGCCGCAGGAGGGGACGAATATCTGGATGGATTCCTGGGTCATTCCCAATACCTGCCAGCACAAGGAAAGCGCGGAAAAATTCCTGGACTTCATGTGCCGCGAAGACATTGCCGCCATGAACTTTGACTACATCTATTATTCCACGCCGAATCAGGCTGTGTACGATTCGCTGGATGCCGACGTGCAGTCGGAAAAAGCCATTTTCCCGGATCAGTCGGTCATTGACAATTCTTCTGTCTTTAAGTATCTTGGCAGCGATACCGAAAAATATTATACAGACCTGTGGTTTAAAATTAAAACACAGTGATTTTACATTTAGCGTATCAATGGTATTATGAGCAAATTTAAAATTGTAGAGGGCTCGGCGTGCGACGCATCTGTTATCAAGCAGGTGCGCGCACTCGACTGTCTTGTCTATCCGCCGCATTATGTCGGCAAAGAAGAAAATTTAACGCGCCGCTTTTTGCGTCTGCCGGATTCGCTTTTGCTGCTGTATGCCGGCGAGACGCTGGCCGGTTATGTCAACTTTTTCCCCATGGCCCAAACGATGTATCGCCAAATGACTTCGCCGGCCTATGTGCAGATGCGCGACGACGACATTCTGCCGGCCGAAATGGCAGATTATCAAAAAGGCGGGCGCAACGATATTTTTATTTTGTCTGTTGCTGTTGCACCGGATTTCCGCGGCAAAGAGGCGGCGGTCACTTTAAGCAGTGGCTTATATGACTTTCTGCGCGCGAAAAACGATGCCGGAAATACGATCACGTCTTTCGGCGGCTGTGTTGTCTCGGCAGGCGGCAGCCGTTTTCTGGAACGTTTCGGCGCCAAAAAAAGAAAGCAGCTGACACACGGCGCGGTTTATTATTATGCAGATGAAAAGGCTGTGCAGCAGGTTATGCAACATGGCCTGAAAGTCGGCAAAAAGGGTGAAAAACATGGTTAAATGTGCAATTTTTGATTTGGACGGCACGCTGATCAACACGATCGAGGATCTCGGTGATGCCGGCAATTACACACTGAAGCATTATGGCATTGATGATGCCTGGAGCTATGACGACTATAAATATATGGCTGTCTCTTATACACATCTCCGAG
>URDW01000194.1 GCA_900546735.1 uncultured Oscillospiraceae bacterium | reverse complement strand
GAGATCGCTCAGTGTCTCGTGGGCTCGGAGATGTGTATAAGAGACAGTTGCAGTTCAAACGCATCATACACCGCAGCATCACGCAGGTATACCGGCGCATATTCTGCGTTTTCATTTGTCAGCTGCACGCAGATGTCGTAAGTGCGGCTGCCGGAAGCGTAACTGGACTCTGTAAAATCACAATAAAAATAAACGGTGTGTTCGGCTGTGTCCACAACAGTTTTCAAGATCCAGTTGCACACTTCCCCGTTCCACTTTGCAGAGTCCTGTGAAAACGGAACGTCATACCAGCAGCTTAAATCATTTAGATAGTCCTTGGCCGTTGCCCGGGCATACGACGGTGTACACACCAAACACACGACCAGACTGCACAAAACAACCTGCCATACAGCATATTCTTTCTTCACGGTAACCCCCCATTTACCAAGAATATAATTTCAGAAAACCTGTTTTATTATGCGTGTTTTGTCATAAATTGTCAAGGTCATTCGCTTTTTTTCACCAGTGCACAAAAAATGTTTATTTTTTTGACAAACTTTCTGAAATCCTCTTTTCATAAAGGCAAAAATCTGTTACACTAAAAAAGACGTTTATTGGAAAGGAGATTTTTTTACTATGAAAAACGACGGAACAAAGCAAACCAGTCTGCTGGAAAGCAAAGCGCTGTGTGTCAGCCTGCTTTTGATGGCGCTGGTCTTCAACGTAATTTTCGGCTGCCTGCGCAACCCGCTTGGGGAGGACAATACGATTTCCTGGATCGGTTACGACCATCCGTTCGGGTTTATCGTTTGGGGCACGCTGACGGCAGCGGCATTTTATGTGAGTATTTCACGCATCTACAGGCGCTATAACTACAGCGGGAAGCTCGGCACGGCCGCTTTACATATTGCACCTTTTATGGCGGCGACGTTCGTATTTATCAACGACTGGGGCTGGGAGCATGTGATCCACTGGATCGGCGCCATCGGCTTCATTGCGCTGAACGGCGCGGCGCTGCTGCTTTTCTTCCTGCACAATTTCAAAAAACACATCAGCTACAAAATCACCACGTTTGCCGTTGCAGCCATGCTGCTTGCCATGCTGGTCATTCTGCTGACCATCGGCAAAAGCGGTCTGCTGGAGCTGGTACCGATCTGGATCTCTATGATCCTGCTGATTTTGATCAACACGACTGACATTTACCCGGTCGTAAATGAACCGGCGCCTGCACAGCTGAAAGTGAAAGATTTGAAAAAAGCTGAAAAACTGGCGTGGGGACTTGGTATTTTCGGCGCACACGAGTTTTACCAAAACAACTATCCGCAAGCGATCGGGCACTTGCTGACCACCTATATCGGCGTTCTGATCTTTTTAGAGCGTTTTATCGGCATGGGCGTTCACAATAATTTGAGCGGCGAATACGCCTGGACATACATTGCAACCGGTCTGGCCATTGTGCTGGGCAGCGTTGCGTGGGCTTTCTGTGACGCATCCGACCTGCGCCGGGCACAGAAAACAAACCGCGTTACAAAAGAAAAGAAAGAAACAACCGCACTGTAAATATGCAAAATTCCAGCTGTGCAACATACAACAGCTGGAATTTTTTTACCGTCTTTCATTCGACACACGAATTAAACAACAACTCGGAGGACAAATATGAAGAAGTATCTATCCGTACTGCTTGCCGTCATGCTCCTGTTTTTACTATCTGCCTGCACGGGCAATACAGACGCGCAAACAGACGCGGTGCCCAACACAAGCGCCTATGTGCCGGTCGGCTCGGTTTGGTTTGAATGGGACAGTTATAAAATCTATTCCAGTTACGAAGACCCAAATGAACCGGAGCCGGAGACGAGCGAAGACGAAGAAGGCACGACAAACGGCACAAACACAGTGCCATCTAATCAATCTTACCCTGTGCTTACTTATTCTTACAAAGACATCGAGCAGCTCCCTGTCCGCGTGATCGGCAAGGTGGTCGAGCTGAGAGCTAAATTCTAAAATTCATTTCGCATAATCAATAAGGAGATAAAAAATGAAGAAATCACTTACGCCACGCGAGGCGGAAAGAAAAGCTAAAAATAAAAAACTATATAAAATTGCCGCAATTTTATTTGCATTCGCCGCCGTACTCTTTATTATTGTGATTGCTGCCACGTCTGGTAATAATGAAGAAGATAACCCAACCACTCCGGTGGTAACTGCGAATAAAGAAGCTGGAGACGAAATCTATTCCATTCACGATGAAGCGCGTGACGAAGTTGCAAACGGAATGACCGATTCACAGCGTGATGAAGCTGTAAAGTGGATAGCAGATAACTATGGAGCTTATTTTCAAGATGATAAAACGATGAGAACGGCAGCCAGATATGGTTCTATGCTATACGGTGCATATATGGATGATCAATCTATGAACACATATAGTCAACTGGGATACAACGTATTCCAAGCCGTAAGAGATGTTTACCGAGAGTACGAAAGCCCAGAAAGTGACTATACGCTCGAAAATCTGAAGCAGATAAAGGACGATCTTGAAGAACTCGGGTATTCAGTAGATTAATAATAAAAACGCCCGGTTTGCGCCGGGCGTTTTTATTACCGCATAGCGGGCTGCACGCTTTCTTCTTCACGCAAAATTTTATTCGCCAGCATTTCAATAAATTCCGTGGCATTCGGTGCAGTGATGAGCGGATAGCCGGCCGTTTCAAGTACGAGCTGCCGGTTGACCTTCCATGCATGCTGTGCCAGGCTTCTGATATTGCGTTCGACTGCAACCGCGCTGCAGTTGCAC
>URDW01000193.1 GCA_900546735.1 uncultured Oscillospiraceae bacterium | reverse complement strand
TGGGCTCGGAGATGTGTATAAGAGACAGGGATGGCGCCGGGCAAAAGGCTTTTTTCAGGCACGGCAAACGTCCCGGTTTTGTCTTTTCAGACGCCCGGAGCTGCATTTTTAGAATTTTATAGTAATTTATTAATTTGCATTCCGCCGGCGGATATGCTATTATAGGCCTTAAGCTTTTAAGAAACTGAACAAAATCACTGAGGTGAAAACATATGGCATCCCTTACAAAACTGCTTTTTGGCGACTATTCCACACGAGAGCTGAAGCGCGTAAAACCGCTGCAGCAAAAAGTGCTGAACCTGGAAGCCAAATACAAAGAAATGACCGACAAGGAGCTGACCGCCCAGACGCAGGCGCTCAAAGCGCGCCTGGCCGCCGGCGAGACGACCGACGACATCCTGCCCGACGCGTTTGCCGTGTGCCGCGAAGCGTCCTGGCGCGTGCTTGGCATGAAGCACTTCCCGGTACAGATCCTGGGCGGCATCATCCTGCACCAGGGCCGCATTGCCGAAATGAAGACCGGTGAAGGCAAAACGCTTGTGGCCACGCTGCCCGCCTACCTGAACGCCCTGACCGGCGAAGGCGTGCACATCGTTACGGTCAACGACTACCTGGCCAAGCGCGACTCGGAATGGATGGGCAAGCTCTACCGCTTTTTAGGCCTGAAGGTCGGACTCATCATTCACGAAAAATCCAACGCCGAGCGCCGCGAAGCCTATGCGGCCGACATCACCTACGGCACGAACAACGAAATGGGCTTTGACTACCTGCGCGACAACATGGTGCTTTACGCCGAGCAGAAAGTGCAGCGCGGCCACGCCTTTGCCATCGTGGACGAGGTCGACTCCATTTTGATCGACGAGGCGCGTACGCCGCTGATCATCAGCGGTAAGGGCGAACGTTCGACCGACATGTACACCCGTGCCAACGAATTCGTCAAGACCCTGCGCATGCAGAAGGTCGCCAAAATGGACGAAAAGCAGGACACGGAAGAGACCTACAAAGACGCCGACTACATCGTAGACGAAAAGGCGCGCACCGCCACGCTGACGCAAAACGGTGTGAAAAAGGCCGAGGCCTACTTCAGCGTCGACAACCTGATGGACATGGAAAACACGACGCTTTTGCACCACATCGACCAGGCCATCAAAGCCAACGGCGTGATGCGCAAGGACATTGACTACGTCGTGAAAGACGGCCAGGTGCTGATCGTAGACGAATTTACCGGCCGTATCATGCTGGGCCGCCGCTACAACGACGGTCTGCACCAGGCCATTGAAGCCAAGGAAAACGTGAAAGTGGAACACGAGAGCAAGACGCTTGCCACGATCACTTTCCAGAACTACTTCCGCCTTTACAAGAAGCTGTCCGGTATGACCGGTACGGCCATGACCGAGGCAAACGAATTTAACGAGATCTATAAGCTGGACGTTGTGGAGATCCCGACCAACAAGCCGATGATCCGCCAAGACCTGCCGGACAAGGTCTTCGCCACCGAGCGTGCGAAATTCACAAACGTGATCCGCCAGATCAAAGAGTGCCACGAAAGAAAGCAGCCGATCCTGGTGGGTACCATCTCGATCGAAAAGAGCGAATACGTCAGCAAGCTGTTAAAGCGCGAACATATTGCGCACAACGTTCTGAACGCCAAGAACCACGAAAAAGAGGCCGAGATCATTGCGCAGGCCGGTAAACTGGGCGCCGTAACGATCGCCACGAACATGGCCGGCCGCGGTACCGACATCATGCTGGGCGGCAACGCCGAATTTTTGGCCAAGAGCGAAATGCGCCGCATGCAGTACAGCGACGAGCTGATCGCCGAAGCGACCGGCTTTGCCGAAACGGACAACGAAGAGATTTTGGAAGCGCGCAAAACGTTCCGCGAACTGGAAAGCAAATATAAAGAGGACATCGCAAGCGAGGCGGAGCAGGTGCGCGCTGCCGGCGGCCTTTATATCCTCGGCACCGAGCGCCACGATTCCCGCCGTATCGACAACCAGCTGCGCGGCCGTTCCGGCCGTCAGGGCGACCCGGGCACGAGCTGCTTCTTCATTTCGCTTGAAGACGACCTGATGCGCCTGTTCGGCGGCGAACGCATGAAAGGGCTCGTCGGCCGTGTCTCCGGCGACGAAAACATGCCGATGGAAGCCAAAATGCTGTCCAAAACGATCGAAAACGCCCAGAAAAAGGTAGAGGGGCAGAACTTCGGCATCCGTAAAAACACGGTGCAGTACGACGACGTTATGAACAAGCAGCGTGAGCTGATCTACAAGCAAAGAGACATGGTTTTGAACGGCATGGACCTGAGCAAAACGGTCGGCGGCATGCTGGACAAAAACATTGAGGAAACGGTAGAAAGCTACTGCAGCCGCGACACAAAGCACAGCGAATGGAACCTGGACGGCCTGAAGGAGAAGTACAGAGGCTGGCTGATCGAAGACGGCGACTTTGACCACCCCGAAGACCTGACCGTGGACGACATTATTGAAACGCTCAAGGAACGCGGCCACAAGCGGCTGGAGGAAAAAGCCGCGGCGATCGACCAGGAATTTGAAGGCGAATTTACATTTGACGACTTTGAGCGCATGATCCTGCTGCGCAACGTGGACTCGCTTTGGATGGACCACATCGACGCAATGGACGACCTGAAGCAGGGCATCCACCTGCGCTCGTTCGCCCAGCGCGACCCGGTTGTGGAATTCCGTATGGAAAGCTACGACATGTTTGAGGAAATGATCCTGTCTCTTATACACATCTGACGCTGCCGACGACTTAATAGGTGTAGA
>URDW01000192.1 GCA_900546735.1 uncultured Oscillospiraceae bacterium | reverse complement strand
CGGTAACAACGGTGTGTGAAAAAGATGCCGCACGTTTGGCAGAACAGATCGCTTCCCTTTGCCGCGAATACGGTGCCGAGGCCGTTGTGATCGGTCTGCCAAGGAATATGGACGGCAGCTATGGCTTTCGCTGCGATGCCTGCCGTGCGCTTGGGCAAGCGCTGCAGTCCGTCTGTGACCTGCCGGTATTTTTCGAGGACGAGCGCCTGACAACGATGATGGCGCACAACTATTTAAATGCGGCGGACCGGCGCGGCAAAAAGCGCAAAGCCGTTGTGGACAGCTTGTCGGCCGTTTTGATTTTAGAAAGCTTTCTCGAGCGAAGAAAGCATCAGGCAGATTTGTCTTAACGTCATTTTTTGCCCGGCTTTTCCGTATCTTTTAACGGTGATGTTTTTTGTCTTTTTGCGTTGGAAAGTGCCGGGTGCACATATCGTTTTTGTTTGTGGCCGTGCTCTGCCTTGCTGTTTGGGCTGAAACGCCTTTTCTTTTGCAGCTGCTTTTATTTTCCTGCCTGCACGAGCTGTGCCACCTTTTGGCGCTGCTTTTGTTTCGCCGCCGGCCAACTGCTGTGCGGCTGTCTTTTTTCGGCGCCGGCATGGAAACGCAGGATACGCTTGGCGCCTGGCAGGAACTGCTTTTTTTGTGCAGCGGTGTTTGCTTTAATTTTTTGATGTGCGCTGTCTTTCCAAAAGACACGGCCTCGTTTCAGGTCAATCTGGCGCTCGGCTTTTTAAATGCACTGCCTGTGTTTCCGCTGGACGGCGGCCGTGCACTCCGGTGTATTTTGTCTTTTTTCATGCCGCCGGAAAGAGCGCGTGCCGTACAGTTCGGCGTTTCTGTCGCCGTGCTGCTTTTGCTGACGGGGGCAGCTGTTTATCTGCTGCTTTGCCGCAATGCACCGTCGCTGCTTTTGATATGTGTTTATTTGGCTGTTTTTCTATTTAAAAATGCAGATTGAGGTAAAGAAATGCTGAAAAAAGAAGTTGAAAAAATACTCCAGTATGTTCAAAAACCTGCGCGTTATGCCGGCGGCGAGCTGAACAGTGTAGTTAAGTCGCCTGATGCGGTCGATGTGCGTTTTGCGTTTTGCTTTCCGGATCTTTATGAAATCGGCATGAGTCATCTTGGCATGAAGATCTTGTATTCGCTGATCAATTCGCTCGACTATGCCTGGTGCGAGCGCGTCTTTGCGCCCGACCACGACATGGAAGAACAGATGCGCGCAAACGGCATCGGCCTTTATGGTTTGGAAAGCGGAGACTATATTCGTGATTTTGACATCATCGGCTTTACGTTGATGTATGAAATGGCCTATACCAATGTGCTCAATATGCTCGACCTGGCTGGCCTGCCGATTCGTGCCGGCGAACGGCACGGCCTTACGCCGATCGTCTGTGTGGGCGGCGCCTGCGCCTGCAACATTGAGCCGATGGCCGATTTTATCGACCTTGCTTTTCTTGGCGACGGTGAAGTGTCGGTGCCCCTTGTCTGTGATTTGCTGCGGCGCTGTAAAAAAGAGGGTAAAGATAAGCAGGAATTTCTGCGCCTGGCCAGCCAGATCGAGGGTGTTTATGTGCCGTCTTTTTACACGGTCACCTATCATGACGACGGCACGGTAAAAGCCGTTGCGCCGCAGGACGGCGCGCCGTTTCCGGTGCGCAAGTCCATTGTGCCCGACATGGATAAGTGCTTTTATCCCGAAAGCTTTGTCGTGCCGTATATCGACGTCGTGCACGACCGCGCCGTGGAAGAGATCTTTCGCGGCTGCATACGCGGCTGCCGGTTCTGCCAGGCCTGTTTCCTGTACCGTCCGATCCGCGAAAAAAGCGTAGAAACCATTAATGAGCAGGCCAAAAAGCTGATCGAAACGACCGGCTATGACGAGATTTCTTTGTGCTCTTTAAGCACCAGCGATTATTCCAAGTCGGAGGAAATGCTCGATTCTCTTCTGGACTGGACTTGTGATGCGCATATCAACCTGGCGCTGCCATCGCTTCGCGTAGACAATTTTTCTGATTCTTTGGTGGAAAAGATCAACCGTGTGCGCCGCGCCGGTCTTACTTTTGCGCCGGAGGCCGGTACGCAGCGCCTGCGCGATGTTATTAATAAAAATATCACGGAAGAAGAAATTTTAACGACCTGTGCCCGTGCCTTTAATAACGGCTGGACCAGCGTTAAGCTGTATTTTATGATGGGTCTGCCGACCGAGACGATGGAGGACATTGAGGGCATTGCCAAGCTTGCGCAAAAAGTGGTGGACACGTTTTATCACTGTGAAAACCGGCAGAAGGGAGCTTCCGTATCCGTTTCGGTCTCGTGCGCATCGTTTATTCCAAAGCCGTTTACGCCGTTTCAGTGGGAGGCAGAGGATTCTATGCAGAGCCTGGAAGAAAAGCAAAAGCATCTGCTTGCGTGCTGCACCTCCAAAAAGATCCGCATCAGCTACCATCAAACGCCGACCAGCTTGCTGGAGGGTGTGTTTGCCCGCGGTGACCGCAGACTTTGCGATGTGATCGAAACGGCTTACCGCCTGGGCTGCACGTTTGATGCGTGGGACGACCATTTTCAGTTTCCGCTGTGGCAGCAGGCTTTTGAAAAATGTGGTATTGACCCGGAATTTTACACGAAGCGCAAGCGCGATTTTTCCGAAGTGCTGCCGTGGGATCATTTGGATTATGGCGTTTCCAGAAAGTTTTTTGAACGTGAAGCCGCGAAAGCCTACCGCGGCGAGACGACGCCGCACTGCCGTGTGCAGTGTGCCGGCTGCGGTGCCAATAAGCTGAACGGGGGGAAGTGCGATGCAAGATAACGGCTTTTACACCGTGCGTTTTCGTTTTGCAA
>URDW01000191.1 GCA_900546735.1 uncultured Oscillospiraceae bacterium | reverse complement strand
CGAGATCGCTCAGTGTCTCGTGGGCTCGGAGATGTGTATAAGAGACAGATATAACCGAATTGACAAAATAGATCCATCAGTCAAAGAATATAAATTGAATTGCATAGATACAGTCCATTGCGAATTGCTGGAAAGCGGAATTAAAATCACGCTTAAACGAGAATTAAAATTTGATCCAAATCAATTATTTAATATCTCCATTTCTTTCTGTGCAGTGCTGAATTTTAATCCAGAAAAAAAAGAAGAGATAGATTGGCACTCGTTAAATTTAACAAATGAATTCCAAAACAATGGTCAGTTTGTTTTGCAAAATTTAATGAGCAGAATATCGCTCTTAATTGCACAAATCACATCCTCGTATGGCCAAACTCCTGTTATACTTCCTCCTGTCGTTGTTCCAAAAAACATCCAATAATAAAACGCCCGGCGTAAACCGGGCGTTTTGCTTAGCGCATGGCGGGCTGTGTGCTTTCTTCCTCACGCAAAATTTTATTTGCCAGCATTTCAATAAATTCCGTTGCAGTCGGTGCAGTAATAAGCGGATATCCGGCTGTTTCAAGTACGAACTGCCGGTTGACCTTCCATGCATGCTGTGCCAGACTTCTGATATTGCGTTCGACTGCAACCGCGCTGCAGTTGCACTTATCGGCCACGATTTTATACAATCCCGGTGATAGCGTGCCGCTTTCACGGATCATGCACACCGCTTCCTCTATCGCCGCTGTGATGCGGCAAAAACTTCGGTATTTTGGCGTAATGCCAAACGGACGAAGAATTGTTTCAACATTTTTCACCATATATATCATCCTTTCAAATTATTTTAAAAGAATGATACCTTATTTCCTGTGCTTTACGGCAAATAACAAATATTTTCGATGAAATGCGCCATAAAAATACAGAAAGGAACAATCATATGGGCAAAACAAAGAGCCGTGGTAACGGCGAGGGCACGATCTATAAAGTGGAAAGTAAAGGGCTGTGGGCTGGTCAGCTGACCATGCCCGGCGGCAAGCGCAAAACAGTCTACGGAAAAACGCGTAAGGCTGTGGCAGAGAAGCTGCAGAAATTAAACACAGACGGCTCCGGTGCGTTTTCTGACCTTGACAAAGTAACCTTGTCGGAATTTGCCAAAACCCTGATTGACGACGACCACGCGGCCAATGTGACAAATGTAAACTCACATCACAGGGCTACGGAAACGCTGAAGATCATCGAGCGCCACCCGATTGCCGACTTGCCGCTTAAAAAGATCAACGAAATGGCCGTAAAAGACTTTTTGTTATCCATTACCGATTATTCCGAAAGCATCATAAAAAAGTGCTACTCTATGATAAGCCGCTGCATGAAAGAGGCCGTGCGGCTCGGTGCAGTGCCTACAAACCCGGTTGAAAACGTCCGGCGGCCGAAATCTGCAAAAAAGACCAAAAAAATAAGAGCCTTAACTGTTGATGAACAGAAAAGGCTCGTGGAAGCGTTGGAGCAGCACCCGGATTTTAAATTTAAAAATCAGATCCTGCTGTCGTTGTTCACCGGCGCGCGCATGGGAGAGATCAACGCGCTTGCACCCGGTGACATTAACCTGACTTTTAAAACTATACAGATCCGCAGAACAGTCACGCGCGATGCAAACGACCGCGCCATCGTCGGAGACCGGACAAAGACTTACGCAGGCGAACGTCTACTACCGCTAAATAACAAAGCACTCGCTGTAGCGAAAGAAGCGCTGCAAGACTGCTGCGGTGACACAGTGTTCCCTGTTATGACAACATCCAAAGTTAACGACGCGCTCAAACGATTTGTAAAACACTATAACATTCTGGATGAAGGTGTAGCCGGGGACGTGACATGCCATAGCTTACGGCATACATACGCCACGCGCTGCATAGAAAGCGGCGTGCCGGCAAAGGTGCTGCAGCACCTGCTGGGTCACAAAGATATTCAAACTACACTTAACACTTATTGCGACGTTTATGGAAATTTGACCGACCAGAGCACGCAAAAGATCAATGAATACCTGTCAAAAATTATGTAAATATGCTCGCACTGCAGTACTATTGCAGTACTAAAACAAAAACACCCGGTAAAATCGGCTTGGTTAAGCCAAATTTACCGGGTGTTGTTTGGTGCGAGAGACGGGACTTGAACCCGTACGGGAGTACCACACGCCCCTCAAACGTGCGCGTCTGCCGATTCCGCCACTCTCGCTTGCAACGATATGAATTATAGCAAAGCAGGGCTGAAAAGTCAAGTCTTTTTTAGAACTTTTTGCCGCCGAAAATGCAGCAGGTACGCATAGCGAACTTAAAACAATTTGGGAATATAGGACGGATCGTCAATGATGACAGACGGCTCTTCCTTGAACAGTTCATCGAACTTGCGAAAGCCCCAGGTAACGCCTACCGCCTCGATGCCGGCATTTTTAGCCGTCTGCATGTCCACAGATGTGTCGCCGAAATAAACCGCCTCCTGCGCCGTGCAGCCAAGTGCATCGAGTGCACGGCGCGGCATGGCCGGGTCAGGCTTGGTGGGCACGCCGTCTACCTGGCCGATGATCGCATCGAAATAGTTTTCGCCGAAGAAATAGTCTAAGATACCGATAGCCGAAGCCTGCACTTTATTGGTGCATACGGCCACTTGAATGCCCTTTTCCTTGATGGTATCGATCGCGTCTTTGATACCGTCGTAAGGGCGGGTCTTATTCAGCTTATTGCGGTCGTAATACTCCATAAAGACCCGGTAGGCCTCTTCCAGCTGCTCCGCCGGGATACGGCCGCGGAATACACGCTCCACCAGCTTGCGGTTACCGTTGCCGACCATATATTTATAGCTGTCTCTTATACACATCT
>URDW01000190.1 GCA_900546735.1 uncultured Oscillospiraceae bacterium | reverse complement strand
GAGATCGCTCAGTGTCTCGTGGGCTCGGAGATGTGTATAAGAGACAGATTTATAGTTATTGATTTCTTTATTAATGCAAAGAAAAAGCATGACAACGCGGCCGTTTTAAGCAATGGTCAAAATTCCGGCTGTGTTTTCTGCCGGCTGTGTATGTGCGCTTATTAAGGCACGCCAAATCCGTATTTGCCGTGGATAAAACCGTTTTTTCGGTGATTTTTTGCTTTTTGCCGGGTATTGTGCTATAATACTCGCTATTCTCAGGCAATGGAGGTTTTGGCGTGTTTGATCTGGCTGCTTTTTTAGAGGTGTTTTTGCAGGCGCTGCAGCAGACGTTTCATGGCCGTGTCTGGTTTGCCGGGCTGCAGGGCAGCCGTGCCCGAGGGGAGGAAACTGCCGGCAGCGACGTGGACCTGGTCGTTATTTTAGACGTTTTGCACCCGGAAGACGTGGCTGCTTACGACAAGCTGCTCGATCGGTTTGCAGCGCGCAGTATGCTCTGCGGCTTTTTGTCCGGCAAAGCGGAGCTCTTTTCGTGGGATCGGGCAGAACTGTTTCAGTTTTGCTGCGATACAAAGCCGCTTCTCGGCAGTTTAGATGCTGTGCTGGCCCTTGTAAAGCGTGAAGACGTGCAGCGTGCGGTCAAGACCGGCCTTTGCACCGTTTATCATGGCGTGGTGCATAACCTGCTTTATGAGAAGAACGAAGAGGTTTTAAAAGCGCTTTACAAATCCGCGGTGTTCACTGTGCAGGCCATCTGTTTTTTGGAAACGGGGCGCTATGTGCACCGGCACACACAGCTGCTGCAGGCGGTCGGTGCGCCGGAACAAAAGATCGTGCGCACGGCGCTTGCGCTGCGCAGCGGCACGCCTGCGGACTTTTTCGGGATGGCGCAGGATCTGCTGCTGTGGGCACAAAGCCGCCTGACCGACTGATTTTTTTCATTTTTGCGGGCATGCTGTTATATAGTGGACGCCCGGTTTTAAAATAGACTTGAAAAAAAAGTAAAAATCTGGTATGATTACCTTGTTATCGTATGTATCCTTCGGTGGGTGCAATGTCTGCTCCTTTGCGTACGGCGCAGAGGGGCAATTTTTCCCTGCTCATGCAGCGGGCAGTTTGGAACGGATGGCGGTCTATGCATAAGAATAAAAAAAGCAGAAAACGCCCCCGGCTTGATTCCAACAAGCGCATTGGGGCAGAATATCTGATTTTCCCGCTTGTTTTTTGTGTGCTGCTGTGCGCAGTTTGTACGCCGCTTCTTTACGGTGGATTTCAGTATGCGCGCCAAGCGCTGATCTCGGCCCAGCAGAGCAGTCTGGCTGCAACAGATCACGATGTGCAAACACTCGTTACATACGGCGAGGCGCAAACCACGCTGCCCAACACGCCTGTGGCTGAGGGTTATGCACGGCTGACCTGCAGCGGTGCCCGCGTGGGCACATTGGTTTATTACGGCTTTAACCGCGCTTCTCTTCGCGAAGGGGCGGCACAGCTGTCAAGCGCCAAAATCGGCAGCGGGCAGCTTGTGCTGATCGGCGGTTACGCCTCCGGTGTGTTCAGCAACCTGCCGGACGCTGCGGCCGGGGATCGGGTGACGGTCTCTACAAATGACCGGACTTATGATTACACGGTCTCGTTTACCGTAGTGCTTGCGCAGGACGATTTGGCGGATTTTGACCTGCAGGCCAAGGACGACCGCCTGATTTTGTTTACGACTTACCCATCCGGCGTTTTCGCCACAAATACCGATCAGCTTTTCTGTGTGGTCTGTGTGCCGCAGTCTGAAACGGAGGTGTCGCCGTGAGCCGGCATAAAAAGCACCCCGCGTTTTACCGCGGCCATTACTTCTGGCTGAAGATCGCTGCTTCTTTTTTGCTTTTCCTGATGCTCAGCGCGCTGTGCCTGCTGGTCTGCGCGCGTGCATTTATTTTGAATCCGCAGACGGCGGCGCGCTACCTGTGCAGTGACACCTATATTACCGGCGTCACGCAGGATGTGGCCGAATATGCCGGTGACCTCTGCCTTCGCAACGGCCTGACCGGACTGGACGCTACCGGCCTCGTGCCCCGCTCCTTTGTTGAAAAAGCTGAAAGCGCCTATGTGTCCTACGCATTTGACGCGGGCGACAATATTGACCGCAAGGCGTATGGACGTTTGCCGGACGAGCTGCATGCGTCGCTTACGTCGGTGCTGAACACATATTTGCAGCAAAACGGCTATGATGTCCAGTCGTCTGCCATAGCAGACGGGGTGGGGCAGTTTGCCGAGGAACTGTGCGATTACACTTTTTCGCGCATTGCGGTGCCGTTTGAAGACACGCTTGCCGATCTGTTTGACACAGGCGGCGTTCTCATCGTGGCCGGTATCGTTTACTGCAGTGTGGTCGGCTTGCTGGCCGGCGCGCTGATCTTTGCCCTGAAGGGCCGTTTTTACAGAAATGTCCGTTATGTTTCTTATGCCACATTCGCATCGTCGCTGTTCTTTTTTGCGGCGTATGCGGCATCACGCATTTTCTGCGCTGTTAAAACGCTCGTGATTTATCCGGGCTATCTTTGCGACATTGTTATGCAGTATGCAGGTGCGTGTATAAATCTTCTGCTCTGCGGCGGCGCCGTTTTTCTGGTGCTTTCGGCAGTGCTTTGGCTTTGCGTTTGGAAGCTGAAAAGAATTTCATAAAGGAAGATCGCTCATGGATAAAGACACAATGATTTCGCTCAAAGGCGTCGGCATGCGATTTAATCTGAACAAAGAAAAGGTCGACAATTTAAAGGAGTATTTCATTAAATTTGTGACCCGCAAGCTGGAGTATAAAAGCTTTTGGGCGCTCAAAGACATTACGTTTGACG
>URDW01000189.1 GCA_900546735.1 uncultured Oscillospiraceae bacterium | reverse complement strand
TCGGAAGCCTGCTTGCCCACCGTCATTTTGGCGGCGACCGGCGCCGGCGCCAGCGTGTAGGCTACGCGCAGGCCGGGGGAAAGGATCTTGGAAAACGAGCCGGCGTAGACGACGATGCCGTCTGTGTCCATGCTTTTGATGCAGGGCAGCTTTTCACCCTCAACGATCAGTTCGCCGTAGGGGTTGTCTTCCAGAATCATCACGCCGTATTCTTTGGCCAGTGCATAGAGCCTTTGGCGTTTGGCCAGGCTCATGGTCGCGCCCGACGGGTTCTGAAAATTCGGAATGGTGTAAATGAATTTTACGTTCTTTTCTTTTTTGAGCGCCTCTTCCAGCGCGTTTACATCCATGCCGTCAGCCTCGACCGGCACGCCGCAAAGCTTGCATCCATAGGAGCGGAAGCAGTTGAGCGAGCCGATGAACGACGGGTCTTCGCAGATGACGGTGTCGCCTTCGTTGCAAAGCACTTTCGTCATCAGGTCCATGACCTGCGTAGCGCCGGAAACGATCAGCAGCGTGTCCTTTTCGGTGCCGATGTTTTCGCGCGCCTTTACCCATTCGCGCACTTTTTCGCGCAGCGGCGTGTAGCCCTCCGTCACGCCGTACTGCAGCGCTTCGATGGGGCGCGTGTCTAAAATTTCTTTGGTGATCTCGCGCACGGCCTCCACCGGGAACGCCTCCGGCGCCGGGTTGCCGGCTGCCAGCGGAATGATGGATGGGTCGGCCGTTGCCTTCAAGATCTCACGGATCGCAGACGGCGCCAGCGAGCGGATCTTATTTGAAAATACATATTCCATTTTGATTGCCTCCGTAAACTCCGGCATATGTTGCAGCCGGTCTGTCAAATAGGGCAAAGCCATGCACTCAGGATGAGGCATGGCTTTGCCGGTAAAGTTATTTCTTGGCTTTGTCTGCTTCGGCTTCGGGCAGCTGGTCCACGCCGTCCACCGCCTCGGCCAGACCAAGGTCGTGTTTGATCTGGGTGGTGGAGATGCCGGGCGTGCGTTCCAGGTAAACGACTTCGCAGTAATCTTTGAGGTAGTCGAATTTATCGCTGCCGGCCCAGTCAGAACCCATTACAACGATGTCGATGTGGTAATTTTTCACGTCGTCAATTTTCTGTTCCCAAGAATTTTCGGGAATGACCAGGTCAACGTAACGGATGGCTTCCAGCATCTTTTTGCGTGTTTCGTAGCTGTGGTAAGCCTTTTTGCCTTTGCCGGCGTTGAATTCGTCGGTCGAAAGCGCAACAACAAGGTAGTCGCCAAGCTGTTTGGCGCGGCGCAGAATGTTGATGTGGCCGTAGTGCAGCAGGTCAAAAGTGCCGTAAGTTAAAACTCTTTTCATAATCAAAACTCCTGTTTATGCCAGCAGCGACACGATGAATTTGGCAAGAACCGCCGTGCAGCTGCCTTTGGTATTTCTCAAATATGTATTTTTAAAGCGGTACAGCGCGTCCAGGTCGTAGGGCTGGGTGCGCAGCGCCTGGTGCAGCATTTCTGCATCTTCAAAAACGGCTTTTTTCATTTCGGCTTTCAGGTCTACGTTCAGTCCGCGGTCGCGCGTGTAAACCTGGTAGTCCGGCACAAAGAAATAAAGCGGTTTCATCAGCACGGCGGTGTCAAATGCGCAGGCAGAGTAGTCGGTGATGACGCAGTCGGCGATCTTCATCAGGTCGTAGGTCGAAAAATCGCCTTTGTAGGAGAAGCGCTCTTCGGCGCGCACCCGGCTGAGCGGGTGCGTTTTGATGATCAGGCGGTAACGGTCATCGTCTTCAAGCGCCACTTTCAACTCGTTGGCAACGTATTCTTCACGCTCGCGGAAAGTGGGCAGGTACAAAAGCGTTTTTTTCGCCGTGCAGTCGGGGTTCAGCTTGAAAAACTCTTCGCTGCGGCTGTTTTTGCTGTCGAGCAGGTAGTCCACATGCGGCAGCAGCGCCAGCTTGATCTTGGACTTTTCGCAGCCGAATGCTTCGGCATAAAACAGCGCGGTCTTTTGCGACGGCGCAATGACATAGTCGTAATTCTTGTGCATGTTCAGCGCCTTGCTGACGGCCGGGTCGCGCCCGTCCTTTGTGCCAAGCGCCTGCAGGCCGAATTTTTTGATGGCGCCGAGCGCGTGCCACATCTGTACGACTTTCAGCGTGCGCTTGTGCTTTAAGCAGGACACGGGAATGGAGTATGTGTCCAAAATGGCGGCACGCGAGGTCGACAGATAGTAAAGATCACCGAGGATACTGAAACAGTATTTGATTTTTTCGCCTAGGCCGCCGTCGAGCATGCGCAGGCGGAACACCTGTTCCACAGTCGGGTCAAGCGCCGCGATCTCTTTTTCAAGCAGCTGCATGTCGAGCGACTTTTCATTGGATTGTCTTGAAAGGTAAACGATCCTGTGCTTGACCGGAAACAGCTTGATCGGCTGGTAAAGCACCGTTAAGATTGCCTTTAAAATTGTGATAAGTATGGTTTTCACCGTTATTCAGTCCTTTGCAATAAAATACAGCTGGAATGATTCGATGAGCAGTTTTTTTATCACGGCGGATTATTCGTAAAGCGGGTGGCTCTTGCAGATGCCCGCCACAACGCCGTTGATGTAATCTTTCTTGTTTTCAAAGTCGGTCACAGCCAAGTAGATGCACTCGGCGATCTTGTCCATGTCGGCAGTGTCCAGGCCGCGGGTCGTGGCAGCCGGGGTGCCGATGCGCACGCCGCTTGTCACAAACGGCGAAAGCGGTTCGTTCGGCACGGTGTTTTTGTTCAGGGTGATGTGCACCTCGTCCAGGCGGTGCTCCAGCTCTTTGCCGGTCACGCCGGTGCCGATCAAGCTCAGCAGCATCAGGTGGTTGTCGGTGCCGCCGGAGACCAGGTTCAGCCCGCGGTCGGTCAGGCCCTTGGCCAGCGCCTTGGCGTTGTCCAGCACACGCTGCTGGTACTGTCTCTTATACACATCTGACGCTGCCGACGAC
>URDW01000188.1 GCA_900546735.1 uncultured Oscillospiraceae bacterium | reverse complement strand
GGCTCTTCGACAGCAGGCGCAGCGTTTGGGCGTGCACCGAGATCTCGCCGGTCTTTGTTTTAAACACAAAGCCACAGACTTCGACGATGTCGCCAAGGTCCCACTTTTTAAACGCCTTGAACACATCCTCGCCGACGTCGTTCATGCGCACATAGACCTGCATGCGGCCCGTGCGGTCGTGCACGTCGATGAAATTGGCCTTGCCCATATCGCGGCGCGTCATGATGCGGCCGCAGATGGTCACGTTCTGGTTTTCAAGCGCATCGTAATTTTCCACAATGCTTTGGGCCGTGGCCGTCTGTGTGGCGGTCGTGATCTCGAACGGGTCGTGACCCTCGGCCTTTAAAGCGTTCAGCTTGTTCAGGCGAATGGCGCGCTGCTCGTTTTCACTGAGCGCCTTTTCCTGCGCCATTTCGATTTTGGCGGCAGCCGCATTGCGGCCGATCGTGTCGATCAGCTCCAGCGCCGCCGCTTCGCTTGATGCCTGCGCCGTCAGCACCGCCGTGCCATTTTGCAGGTAGAGCGTGAACTTTGCCTGATCACCGGCAGGCTCCAGAACATATTTCGGCAGTGTTTTTTCCTCAGCCGCCGCATCAAAACGGTTTTCCACTTTGATGCCTGCGTTTTTCTTGGCGCCTTTCACGGCACGTTTGCAGGCGTCCAGGCTATCAAAAGCCGGCGAAGCGGCCAGCGCCTTATCGCCATCCAAGAATGTAAAACTGTACTGATTTTCGGCTGTTTTGCTGATTTCAAACTTTCCTGCCATACTGCTCCCTCTTTCCGGTTTAGTTGATTTCTACGATTTCAAACTTGAGCACGCCGACCGGCGCCTCCACATCGATGTTTTCGCCCTTTTTGGCGCCCATAAGCGCTTTGCCGATCGGGCTTTCGTCTGAGATAAGCCCCTCGGCCGGGTTGGACTGGGCAAAACCGACGATCTTATACGTTGCCAGGCTGCCATCCTCGCGGTTTTTGATCGTCACGACCGAGCCAAGGTTTACGGCGTTGCGGTCGGTAATGTCCTGAATAACGGCGTTTTGGATCTGGTATTCCAGTTCGTTGATGCGGGCTTCGATTTTTGCCTGCTCTGACTTTGCCTCGTCATATTCGCTGTTTTCAGAAAGGTCGCCGTAAGAACGCGCGATCCTGATTTTTTCCGCGATATCGTCGCGGCCGGTCGTCTTTAACTCTTCCAGTTCTTTTTTCAGTTCCTCGAGACCAGCCGAGGTCATTTTAAACTCGATTGCCATGCAAAAGACTCCTTTTCGGGGTACACCCCAATAAATAGTTTATATATTATAATAAAAAGCGCCCGGATTGTCAAGGGCGCGCACCGCCTGCAAACGCGGTAAAAGCACGAGAAAGACCCGCCGCCGGCAGGTCTTTCTTAAGCTTTTTATTCGGCCGGAAGAAACGCCTTGTGCACGGCGGCCACCGCCATGTCGGCATCCTTCGCGTCGATCAGGACCGAAATTTTGATTTCAGACGTGGAGATCATCTGAATGTTGATGTTGCGCTCATAAAGCGCCTCGAACATTTTGGAAGCCGTGCCGGGATGGCTTTCCATGCCGGCGCCGACGATCGAGATCTTTGCCACATTCGTGTCGCACACGATGCTGCAGTTTTCCAGCTCGGCAATGCTGTTTTTCAGCAGCTCCACCGCAACGGGACCGTTGTCTTTGCTGACGGTAAAGGTGATGTCCTTTGTACCGTCGCGGCCGACGGACTGCAGGATAATGTCCACATTGATGTGTTTTTGCGCCAGCTTTTCAAACACCTTAAAGGCCACGCCGGGCGAGTCCATTACACCGATAATGGAGACTCTGGCGACATCTGTGTCTTTCGTAACGCCTCTGATGAGCATTTTTTCCATGTTTGCGACCTCCTTAACGATCGTACCCGGTACGGGGTTGAGTGACGAGAGCACTTCCAGCTCTACACTGTATTTTTTAGCCATTTCCACGCTGCGGTTGTTGAGCACCTGTGCGCCGAGCGTAGCAAGTTCCAGCATTTCATCGTAAGTGATTTCTTTTAGCTTGCGCGCATCCGGCACCTTACGCGGGTCAGCGGTATAAACGCCCTCCACATCTGTAAAGATCTGGCAGCGGTCGGCACGCAGCGCCGCCGCAATGGCTACAGCTGACGTGTCACTGCCGCCGCGGCCGAGCGTGGTCAAATCGTCATACTTATTAAGACCCTGAAAACCGGCCACGACCACAATGTTGTGCTTGGCAAGCTCTGCCTTCAAACGGTTTGTATTGATGTTTTTGATTCTGGCCGCGCCGTAAACCGAGTTGGTATTGAACCCGGCCTGCCAGCCAAGCAGCGAGACGACTGGCTGACCGAACGTGGAAATGGCCATGGCCAAAAGGGAGATGGAGATCTGTTCGCCGGAAGCGAGCAGCATATCCATTTCGCGCTTGTTCGGTTTGTCTGTGATCTCGCGCGCTTTTTCGATCAGGTCGTCCGTGGTGTCGCCCTGTGCGGAAACGACCACGACAACGTCGTTGCCCTGTTTGTATGTGTCGGTCACGATCTTCGCAACGTTCATGACACGCTTGGCGTCGGCAACGGATGAGCCGCCAAATTTCTGAACAATCAGCGCCATAACAGCCTCCTACATATGAAAATTTGTTTAATAATTTGCAATTTTGATTTTGCTGAGCACGTCGATGCCGGCAGCCTTCAGCTTTTCATCCAGCTCGTTTTGCGTCATTTCGTCGGTGATAAAAGCCGTTTCGTCGCTCGGCTGACCGGTTCTCGTAAGGAACTTCACCTCGTCGAATACAGACTGGATCTGCGTCTGCGCAGCCTTGGCACGCACATAAAACGACATTTTCAGCGTTGCTTTATAGTCTATAACATAGTCCTCGTTGCCGGGGCCCCAGCCAAAAATCTTTTTGCGGTGCACATGTTTGGCACAGTCCATCATCTGTCTCTTATACACATCTGACGCTGCCGACGACTTAATA
>URDW01000187.1 GCA_900546735.1 uncultured Oscillospiraceae bacterium | reverse complement strand
ACAGGTCTTGTGCCGGCAGCGCCTGGGCAGGCGCCGGGCGGTACTTTAAAACGGAAAGGGAAGAGGCGCTTTGAAAAGCGATAAGCGGCAAACGTACATACTGATCGGCATTGGTCTGATGGCTGTTGCTGCCGTTTTGCTTTATGTCTGTTTTTCACAGCCGGCCTTTGTGGCTGAACCGGCTGCCGCCGCTTCGTCTGCGGCAGCTACGTCGGCGTCAGACACAGCCGCAGCTTCGGCCGGCTCGTTGCAAACGACTGCTGCGGCTACACCGGAACAGACAACAACTGTAAAGGAATTTACTTACCCGATCAATTTGAACACGGCCACACAGGAGGAGCTGCTCTCGATCAACGGCATTGGAGAAAAGCGCGCGGCGCAGATTTTGGCTTACCGCGACGAACTGGGTGGTTATACGTCTGTGGAGCAAATCAAAAACATCTCCGGCATTGGTGACGCCGTTTATGCGCAGATCGCGCCGTATTTAACGGTATGAAGCTGAAAGACGCGCTGCTGGTCAGCTTGTTTCCGCGCCGCTGCGCCTTTTGCGGTGATATGGTGGCGTTTGATATGGAGCGGTGTCCATCGTGCCGGGCAGGCCTGCCGGTTATTGAGGCGCCTGTTTGTCTGCATTGCGGTCATAGCAAGGCGGACTGCACTTGTAAAGGCAAAAAGCTTTACTACGAGGCGGTCGTTGCGCCGTACTATTATACGGATTCGGCTGCACGCGCACTGCAAAATTTCAAGTTCGGCAATATGCCGTTTTTGGCCGAAAATATGGCCGCAGATATGGCAAAGTGTATAAAGACTTTTTACTGTACACAGTCTTTTGACCTGGTCACGGAGGTGCCGGTCGGTAAAAAGCGGCTGCGCAGGCGCGGTTATGACCAGTCCGCGCTTTTGGCCAGGGAGCTTGCCCGCCAACTGAACGTACCCTATTGCACTTTGCTTCGAAAAGTGGTAAATAATAAAGAGCAGCACCGGCAAAAGGCAGCGGACCGCCGCGCCAATGTCTACGGCGCTTACAAAACCGTTCGCCGCGCTGACCTGCGCGGCAAGCGCATCCTTTTGGTGGACGACGTTAAAACGACCGGCGCTACGCTGGACGAGTGCGCAAAAATGCTGCTTTTGGCAGATGCCGCGTCCGTCAGTGCCGCTGTGTTTGCCATTACCAAAATCACGCCGCGCAAAGCGGCAGAAGCTTCTATGGAAAGTGATTCTTTATGAGTAAAAAAACAGCCGCAGTCCTGATCGTCTTGATCCTGGTCGTTACGGCCGTTGCAATTTATTTTTATTATCAGCCGCAGATCGACGCCGTTTTGCCTGAGCTGACGAGCGAGCAGCCGGCGCAGACCGACCATGCCGAAGAGCAGACGACGGTGCCGGCCGAGTATGAAGAATATTATGCAAAAAATAACGACTTTGTCGGCTGGATCAAAATTGACGGCACAACGGTCGATTATCCCGTGCTGCAGGCAGAGGATGATTCCTACTACCTGCACCGCAATTTTGAAAAGGAGTACGAGGGCCGCGGCTCCATTTATATGGCCAGCGACTGTAACGCCGAAACGCTGGATACGAATACGGTCATTTACGGCCACAACTGGCTGGATACCACCATGTTTTCCCAGCTTGTGAAATACAGTGATTTCGATTTTTACAAAGAACACCCCGTTATAGAATTCAACACGCGTTATGAGATGCACAAGTGGAAAATTTTTGCCGTTTTCATTACTACGGCCACCGCTTCTGAGGACAACGGCTATGTGTTCAACTTTGTTTACCCCCATATGGGCGGTGTGAATTACGAGGGCTATATGGCCGAACTGCAAAAACGTTCTTTGTACGACACAGGTGTAGACGTGAATGAAAACGACAAGTTTTTAACGCTTTCCACCTGCACGCGTGAAGTCGATACAGACGATTACCGCGCTGATTGCCGCATTGTGATCGTGGCGCGCATGGTGCGCGACGGTGAAAGCGCTTCGGTGGACACCTCTGCCGCCACGGAAAATGCGAACCCCAAGTATCCCCAAATCTGGTACGACAAGTATGGGCTTGTAAACCCTTATAAAGATGATGCGCTTTGGTACCCGAAAGAGAATGACCCCGAACAGGCTTCTTCCACTGCGAATGAGGCTGCCTGACTTCGCCTGTACAGACAAAAAAGACCGGTTCAAACTGAACCGGTCTTTTTTGCTGTCTTTTACTGCCGCGGCAAAACGCCGTAAAGGATCGTGTCGATAAAGCGGTCATACAGCTGGATCAAGTCATCCTTGCGCTGCTTGGCAACATCGTCGCGGCCCTGGCGTAAGGCGTTTACAATGCGGCTGATGTCAGGGAAAAACAGCCCCTCGTTCACCACGCGCACAATGTTGGTAAGCCCTTGTGACAGGTTCTCGTCGTTCAGCCATTGCAGCAGTTTGCCGTAGCGTAAAATCTCTACCAGCTTATTCATCACCGCATCGTCATATTTTTTTATGCTCGGACGAATGCATTTGGAAATTTCGGTGTTTGTATTGTTAATGGCGAGCTTGACCATATTGTAATGGTCTGGAAATTTCATCCAATAATGGATGCGCGACACATAGTAGTTGTGCAGGTTTTCCTGAAACGACTGGTCGGGGCGCACTTCAAATTGTACCAGGTCTGCCACAAATTGTTCCATGACATAGCTGACACAAGCACAGAATATGTCATCTTTTGAGGCAAAATGGTGGTAAAGCCGCCCTTTGGATATGTTGTGTGTGCGGCACATTTGGTTTAGAGACATTTTTTCAGGCCCGTAGCTGGAAAATTCAGCAATGGCTGCCTGTATGATCTCCAAACGGCTGGTGTTGTTTTTTTCGGTCTGTTTCAAAGTTTTGCATACCATCCTTCATAATTTGTTGAGCAGTACATAATATTGGATGTTAAAAGAAATAACTATCTAAATTATACCTGTCTCTTATACACATCTCCGAGCCCACGAGACACT
>URDW01000186.1 GCA_900546735.1 uncultured Oscillospiraceae bacterium | reverse complement strand
GCAGGTCAGATCTACGATCTGAACGCCGGCAAAACACTTTGCCGCAACATCCAGCAGCGTTTGACTGCTTCTTGCCCCTAAAACCGCAATATACTTTCCGCGCGGCTGCGGCTGTTTTTTCTGAAAAGAAGAAAGAAAAAGGGCTTTGTCAAACGTTTTGCAGCTGTGTTTTTCATAAGCCGCGATGAGATCGAGCAAATTGTTTTTTAACTGCTCCACCCCGCACTGCGTACTGCATGACGGCAAGTCCAGGCTGTACAAAAAATTCACCTTTTCGTTTTTTGCGCAATCGGCAACGCGCCGCGAGCTGTCGCAGCAGTTCACAAAAAGCAGGTTTTGATAAGCGCCGGCGTGGATATGCTCCAGCATTGCCTTGGCATGCGAACACATATTGGGGTGCAGCCGCGCAGCGGCATAATCGAAATTGCCGGCTTCGCCGCCGAGCAGTTCGCACGCCTCGCCAAAACCGGCCAAAATCTCAACAGGTGCGTATTTACAGTTATATCCGGTCATCTTCTATTCTCCAGCAATTCAAGGAATGCTTCCATTCGGGTAACGCTCTGGCCGTCGTTCACATTTTGCGCATTGCAGCCGTCGCCGTCCAAAATCAAAGTCGGCAGGCCGTTTTCTTCTAAAATTGCTTTTGCCATGGCGGAACTGCCGGCTGTTTGCTTGCAGCCCCAGTGACAGTACCAGACAACGCCGTCGGCCTGCAGTGCTTCGGCATATTTTAAGACCGCGTGAATACGGTTTTGACCGGCGCCGTTGACCGTGTTGCCAAGCAGGCGCTGCGCCATGTAGCGATATGGATCTTCCGCATACGGTTCTGTATCCAGCGCATCAAAGACCATGTCACAGGCAACGATCTCGCACCGGTCTGTAAAGTTGATCAGATGGCGCAGCGCATCCTGCCAGTACGGCAGCGTGTGCACCCACAGCAGGCGCACACCCTTTCTGCCTTTGGGGCAGGCGGAAAGCTGCATGACCATATCCTGACTGTATTTTTCAGCCTCTTTAGTACCAAGCATGACATGCGTGGCAAATACGGACAGCATCTGCGAGGTCATTTCGTCAGAAAGGGAGCGTTCGGCGCGCAGCGCAAGGATTTTTTTGAAATTCTGCAGCGTGTTTTTGCTGCGCAAAACCGTTTCTTGCAGCTTGTCCTCATTCAGTTTACGGCCGCTGTGCTCCTGCACAAAATCGGCCATGCCGTGCAGCTGCGCCTCCACATATTGCAGATTGCGGGCGCTGTACTCGGCAGGCACATCGATCATATAATGCGGCACGCCGTAATATTCTGCCGCACGCCGGAAAGACAAGTGGTTCACGTCGCACGCAAGACTTGTATTAATAATAAATTTCGGCTTTGGCAAAACGCCCGATTCCACCAGGCCAATAAACGCCTTATGGTAAGAACACAGGGTTTTCGGCACACCGCCGTTTTCTGCCGTTTCAATAAATATGCGTTCGCTGCCGGCCGCCGCCAGGTAACAGGCGAGCGCCTCGGGAAACATCTGTTCAACACCCATGGCATGCAGGAGCTCGCACGGCAGATACAAACTGACGATCGCCGCGTTTTCCGGTGCACGAAGCGGCCGAATGGCCGCGTCAGCCGCTGCCCACTGCATATACTGCCTGGCAGGCAGAAGCTGCCGGCTTGGAAAACACTTGCACTGCAGCCCTGCGGCAGAGTAAACGAACGCCAGTTGTTTTAACGTACGGTGCGGATTGCTTTGCGTTAACTTATAAATATGCTTGCCGAACAATTCGATCGCCTTGTTCATGCCCTACCCTTCTTCACCCAAAACCGCTTATCCTTATACATCCATTCACAAAACGGTCTGCAATCCAAGTACACATACATTTTTCGAAAATAAAACGCACTGTACTTTACAGCACACTATAGCACACGGCACTGCAAAAGTCAACACATGTCCTATAGTTAGAACCAGTGCCTAAACTTTACACGCTGCAGCCCATATGCTAAAATAAAACCGGAGGGTAAAAGATGAAATATTTGTCACGAGGTAACTGCCCGGTGCAGCGCCAGACAGCCGTCTGTGCCGGGATATTTGTATGAGGCATCCGGCTGTCTGCTGCACCTTTTTACATCTATTACAAAAGAAAAAGGAGAAGCAGTATGAAAACCTCACCTTACCTGAACATAAAACGCATTGAGATCGTTGTGACCAACCGCTGCAACGGGCAGTGCCTGCATTGCAGTGCAGCTGAAAACAGCCATATGCTTTCAAGGGCATGCATCGACGCAAACGAAACGGCAAAAGTCATTCAGACGCTTACACAGATGTTTCGCGTGCAGTCGGTCATGACCTTTGGCGGCGAACCGCTTTTGTTCCCCGCTGCTGCCTGCACGGTGCACCGCGCCGCAGCAGACAGCGGCGTGCCGGTGCGCCAGGTCATCACAAACGGCTGTTTTGCAAAAGATTCCGCTTACCTGGCAAAAACGGCCGGGCAGCTGCAGGCGGCCGGCGTTAACGAAATTCTTTTGTCGGTAGACGCCTTTCATCAGAAAACACTGCCGCTTGCGCGCGTGCATACATTTGCCAAAAGCGCCAAGGCCTGCGGCATTCCAAACATCTGCCTGCACCCGGCATGGGTCGTAGAGCGCACGCACCCAAACGAATACAACCGGCAGACCGAACAGCTGCTGCGCGCATTTTCCGATTTGTCGCTGCCCGTCACACAGGGCAACAACATCTTTTTAGAGGGGCGTGCCAAAAAGGTATTATCGTCCTATTATCCGAAAACGCAGCCGGCGGCAAACGCTCCCTGCGGCACACAGCCCTACACCGAGCCGCTGGACAAAGTGCAGACCCTTTCCCTGACGCCGCAGGGCGAAGTGATGGTCTGCGCCTTTGTGATCGGTAACTTTTACCGTGAAGACGTGAAAACGATTTTGTCACGTTACGACCCGTACCGCGACCGTTTTATGCGTGCCCTGCTGATGGGCGGTGCGGCAGCACTTGTAAAG
>URDW01000185.1 GCA_900546735.1 uncultured Oscillospiraceae bacterium | reverse complement strand
CGTGGGCTCGGAGATGTGTATAAGAGACAGCATCAGCACCCGGGTTGCAGATCGGACCAGCCGGTAAACCAGAAACAAGTGATGACGACATTGTACTATAATAATTCATATAATAGTCTGCACTGTGTTCGGCCGAAGAAGATTCGAGCGCTTCAGCCACAAAGTTGGTGATGTAATCGCCGGTCGACTCGCAGCCAAGTGACGGGAACTGCGTGGAGTTATTGAGGCGGTTATGGATGACTGAGGAAATATCGGCCATCTGGTCGGAGGAACCGGCTTCTTTCTGGATGATGGACGCGATGGTAATCACTTCATAATCCGTTAAGCCAAGCTCTTTGGCACGTTCCCTGTACTTCTGCGGATACTTTTCTTCCATCTGTTCCAGGAAACGGCTGATGACACTGGACGCATTTTCCCCAATGTAGAATTCATAAGTATCCGGGAACAAAAAGCCTTCCAGGCGGTAAGGCACATGCTCGTCCGCCGTCAACCCGGCCACGAGCGAATAACTGAATTCCGTGGAATTGATGACCGACAAAAGCGCGGCACGGTCGCAGACCTCGTTTTCCGCGAGTTTGTCAATGATTTCCGGCACGGTCAAACCTTCCGGGAATGTCAGTCTGACCGTTTCGCTCGTTGCCGTATCACCCTGCAGGGTCATCAGCATGCCTTCGAGACCCATTTTGCCGTTTAAATAATACACGCCGGCCGGATATTCCGGCCCGATCTTTGAAGCGCGGATCTTTGCGAAAATTTTGCAGAAAGTCTTGCACTGGATCAAGTCGTAATCGCGCAGAATATTGATCATCTCCGAGGAGGAATCGACCTCTTCATTGAGGGTGACCGTTACACTGGACCTGGTCTTTGTGATCGCCAGAATGTCGTTCATGCAAAAAACAGCATACACCGCCAGCGCTACCGAAAACATTACGACGATAATAAAAAAGATATATGTGTTTTTGACGTTGCCGAAAGATTTCACTGCACGGCTCTGCTTTTTGGCCGGCTTTTTTTCCGGTGATTTTTGCACATATGGCGTATCGTCAACAATATCCGATAAGTAAACATCGTCGTTGTCGTCAGAAAATTTAGACAGATCTACGCCGTCTTCCTGCGAAGGAGACGCTGTATCGTCATATGCCGGCACATCGTCGTGCTCATAAATTTTAGGCGGCTCGAGCGGCCTTTCCTGGAATTCAAAATCTTTGCTCATTTATGCAGCTCCGCTTTCCTAATAAAATCTTGACAGGCCAGATAATCGACCCGCTGGTCATAAATGTCATGCGCCAAATGGTCCGCAATGCATTCATTATAACACAAACCTATAGATATTCCATGAAAATTTTTTAAATATCTGTCATAATACCCCTGCCCGTAACCCAGACGGTAACCGCAGCGGTCAAAAGCAAGACCGGGCACCACCAAAAGTGTGCGCGCATCTGAAACCGCCGGCACGCACACGCGCACATCGGGCGCCAGAATGCCATACTTGCCCGGCACCAGTTCCGACAAGGAAGTGATGAAGTAAAATTCCATCACACCCGGCTGCTCGGTGCAGTATGGAACAGCCACCTTTTTGCCGGAGGTCAGCGCGTCCAGCAGCACATCTTTCGTATCTACTTCCGTACCGGCAGAGACATAGCAGAATACGCTCGCTGCATCCCTATAGACTGTACTGGAGAAAAGCCGGTCCGTGATCTGCAGATCGGCAAGGCTGCGGTGCGCAATGCTTTTACGGACAGCCTTATATTTTTCACGCTGTGCGGCCTTTACTTGCATTGGATGGCTGCACGCACATTGTCGGACATGGCCTTGCCGCAGAGCGCCTCTACGATTTTCAGGCCGAAATCCACGGAAACGCCGGCACCCTTGGCCGTGATGATGTTTCCATCCTGTACAACGTGTTCCTTGCTGATCTCAGCGCCGTAAAGTTCGTTTTCAAAGCCAGGAAATGCAATGGCCTGCCTGCCCTCAAGAAGATGCTTATGGCCAAGCACAGAAGGCGCAGCGCAGATCGCACAAAGCAGTTTCCCCTGCCCTGCTGCGAAATCCAGCGCCTGCTGCACACACGCGGCCTTCTCCAGGTTCAAAGTACCGGGCATACCGCCCGGCAGTACAACGGCTTGCAGTGCGTCGTCCAGCTGCACATCCTCGGGCAAAATATCGGCCGTTACGGGTACGCCGCACGAACTGGTGACTGTTTTGCCGGTCACGCCGACTGTTCGCACCTCTACCTTGGCGCGCCGCAGCATGTCGAGCGGCGACATAGCCTCAATGATTTCAAAACCGTCTGCCAGAAAAATATAAACCATATGTTTCACCTCATAAAACAGATTCTATATGCTGCATGATTTCTTCGTGGATCGCTTGCGGCGGGCGCATCTGCCCGTTTTCGGTACAGTTCACCACAAACCAGCCCTGTTTTTTTGCCGTGTAAAGCGCGGCTTTGCGGCAGGCGTTTAAATAGGCAACGTTGCGCTCGTGCACATCCTTTTTGTTCTCGTCGCCCTCATAACGCCGGCTCATCAGTTTTTGCGACACATCCGGCGGAACATCCAAAAAGATGACGGCGTCCGGCACGGGAATGCCGAGCTTTTTATACTCAAAATCGCTGCTCCAGTCCAAATACGCATCCCATGCGCTTTGCTTTAGCTTCACCATTTGGTAAATGGCGTTAGAAGTTGCATAGCGGTCCGCCAAAATCACATCGTCCTGCCGGTAATCCGCCTGCCAGTCCAAATGGTAGGAAGCATAGCGATCGACCGCGTAAAATGCGCCGGCCGCATAGGCGTTTACACTTTGCGGGTCTTTGCCGAATGCACCGGAAAGATACATTTGCACCAGTGAACTGGAAGGGCTTTCATAATCCGGCAGCTTGATCGTGCGAAAACGCAGCCCCATCTGCTTAAGCGCCGTCTGTGCCAGCGCTGTCTGCGTGGATTTGCCGCTGCCGTCCAGCCCCTCTAAAATAATCAGTTTAGCCATTTTTTCCTTTTCTCTTTAATTTGACCT
>URDW01000184.1 GCA_900546735.1 uncultured Oscillospiraceae bacterium | reverse complement strand
GCTCAGTGTCTCGTGGGCTCGGAGATGTGTATAAGAGACAGGTCCACGGGCGCAGGATCAATCGTGTTGTCTCCAACTGCATAAAACAATCCCCTTAAAATTCAACTATTATTTATAACAAAACAACGCCTCCTGCGGCAAATCCATTTTACCACAGGAGGCCATTTTTTACCACTGCCTTTTACGAACCGTTCTGCTTAGCCGTGACAAAGGCGGATCTGATTTTGTTTGTATACGGTGCGCACCGGCAGATTTAACGGGATACGGTAAAGAAATGATCACAGGTATCTTTCAACCACTCCAAAAAACCATACCGGCCGCCGCTTTCACTTTGCGGCTGAGTCGTCGGTACAGTAGAAGGATCTTCTTGTGTTGTCTGCTGCGTATCTGTCGTGTCCTCCACCTCCGGCTGTGTTACCGGGTCTTCAGATGTGCTTTCCTGCGCTGCTGGATCCTCCTGCATTTCTGCAGACGGCAGCTCCTCATCCGGCGTTTGCTGCGCGGCACCGGACGGCACACTGCTGTCAGGCACTTCACTCATTTCTTCACTGACGGCAGGCGCTGTCTCCTCAGGAACGGAAACGGCGGCCATATCTGTCAACTTCCACAGCTGTGCACCGTAATACGGATTGGCTGTGCCCAGATAAAAACTGCCGTCCGAACCGACCGCCATGGTGCGGATGCCGTGGTTGTACTTGTCGCCAAAGCCGTCCACCGTGATCGGTTCCCAGTCCACGCCGTTTTCCGTGCACCAGACTTCACCGCCGGGTGTTTCGTGGTTGGCGCAGACGTTCGAGATCGTCATATAATTTTCAATATGCGCCTTGTTTTCTGCAATGTAGGCAAAGGGTTCATTCAGCTTGTTGATACAGTCCACTGCCGTTTGGGCGATTTCACAGTTTTCGGGATTAAAGTAACCGCGTTCGATCAGTTCGGTAAGCGTTTCGGCCGTGCTGTTCAGCAGTTCAGAATACCGCACGCTGTTGGCCACGATCTGTTCCAGCGTTTCTGTCGTGGTCTCGCGATCGATCAGGGAATAGATCGAATACAGCGTGTCATACGCCGGCTGGGTGATGCGGCTGAGCAGTTTTTGCAGCAGGCTGGAGCTTTCCACCGTCTCTTGTGCGCCCTTGAACCAGCTGAGCAGGCGGCCGATAAAGCTGTCCTGCCCGGCAAGCTGCGTGGCGGCCGTACTGATCAAATCGGAAATATAACCGAGCTGCTTTTCCATGTCATCCTTATCCATGCCAAGCAGCTGGCCGTTCGTCAGTTTGGTAAAATAGCTGTACATGTTCCACACGTCGATGGTGTTCACATACATGCGGTCATTGTAGGTCACCGAGCGCCATGCGTACAGGCTGGTGCTCAGCTCGTCGTCGTTGAAGCCGGCGCCGAGCTTGGCCACATATTCCAGACTGTCGGGGCAGTTGTGCCGGTCGCCCATGACCATTTGCATCCGCCCGTCGGACGTATAGCGGTAAACGGCACACTCGCTGTCCAGCGTGGCAGCCAGCTGGTCGATACCGCTGTAAAGCGCCGTGGTGTTGGCCGAGACCAGGCCGAGGAATGCCGTAATGAGCGGCGTCATGGGATTCGTCATCGACAGGAAATACAATTCGCCGTTGAACACAGCAGGCGTCAGCGTAACGTTGCGCAGATTGCCGAGGCTGATCGGGTATTCGCCGTCCACACCGATAAACTCAGACCAGACCCAACCGTAGGGATTGGCCAGACCGGCCGCCGTCTCTTCCGCTGAAGCGCGGTGCCCGCGGAACACTGCCACACCGAACGAAGTGACCAGAGAAGCGATGACTTCTTCGCCGCCTTCGTAAGCGCTGTTCGGGAAGGCTGCCACGTCATTTACCGTGATGGATGCGCCGTTTCGGGTGTAATATTCAAAATCCTTGCTGTCAGCGATCGTGTCAAAGTCGCCGGCGTCGCCCGTGTCGGTCGCAAAAACCACAGCGCCGCTCTTGTAACCCTCTGGTACTTCGCAGCTGCCGCCGGTGTACATGTGCTCGCCGTCCACACCAACACAGATCGCGCGCAAAGAGCCGTTGACCAAAACGACCTCCGGCGTGGCGTAAGGATCCTCGTCTGTTACGCGCCAAAGCTGGCAGTCCGTTGCGCTCGAGTTGAGCATGGCGTCCATATACACGTCACCTTTAAATGTAGTGGCGCCGCGGAAGCCGTAAATTTTGCTGTAGTTGCCGCTTTCGTAATCATCCGGGTCAAAAAGCAGTTCCATTTCGCCCGTCGTTTCGCTGTAGCGGTAGATTTTGGCGTTTGAGGTGGAATTTTCCTCGCACGGGTCGATCTCGCCGTTCGTGAAAGCCAGCATCAGCTTGTCGACCATGTCTTTGCTGAGCACCATCTGCCCCATCGGTGCTATAATTTGGTACAGACCGTTCGGCCAGGTGCCGATGTAGACATAACCGTTGTTTTCAGCCATGGCCCAACAATAACTGCTGGCGCGGTGACCGCCCGGCATCAGGCCGTCGACCTCACCCTCGCCGGTGCCGGGGTTGGAAACTTTTTCCAGCGTGTAGCTTTCACCGTTCAAATGCACATAAGTGGAGTCGGCTGCAAAAGTCGGTACGGCAAACAGCGTTGCCGTTGTAAAGACAACCAGTGCAAGCAGCATAGCCACAGCCCTTTTGACGTAATACTTTTTCATGAATAACCCTCCTATAACTTGAATTTTTATTGCAAAAGGCACGGTGCAGAACCCCCGCCGCACACCAGAAGCCGCAAACTGCCGTGCTGCCTGTCCGGTACAGGCGCACGACAAACAACACCGGCATGCAGCGAAACCGCAGCCTTTCATCACTTATAAATACAGAACGGCCATTTATAAACAGCATATTGCATGATTACACATAAACATGCATAAACCGCAAAAAAATCTTTTGCCGGTCACTCTGTGCCTTATGATTGATTCTTAATGTAGAGAATGGCAAATTTATTATAAAACAGCTAAAAATCCATGTCAATAATGACTGTCTCTTATACACATCTCCGAGCCCACGAGACACTGAGCGATCTCG
>URDW01000183.1 GCA_900546735.1 uncultured Oscillospiraceae bacterium | reverse complement strand
TTTTGCGTGGTCTTTTTGTTCAGCGGGTACAGCACCGCAAGCACCAGCATAACGGCGAATAAAACGGCGGGCACGATGGTGGCTGCGTTGTACATGCCGCGTAGCACTTCTTCTCCCTGTGAAATGCCGGTGCCGGCCTTTGTGCTGTCGTACCCGGCCAGTCCCACAAACCAGGGCGCCAGCGCGGCGATCGCCTGGCCGACCTTGCGCATAAATGTGAAAATCGCATAGTTGGAGGCTTCCTCGCGGTGGCCTGTTTTCCACTCCTGGTGGTCGATGATGTCGGCCGCCATGGCCCACACCTCCAGCGTCAAAAAACCGATGCCGATGTTGACGAACACGGCCAAAATGATAAAGGTCCACACATTGTCTTTGCCGATCTGCAGGGCGTAGGTCAAAAAGCTTGCCACTGTGGAAATGGCCAGGCCGGTCACGCAGATCTCTTTTTTGCCGAATTTTTGTATCATTTTGTTGACGAACGGCATCATGATGACCATTGGCGCGTAAGACACGACCATGTATACCGTGTTGATGGAGCTGTTTTGAAAATAGTCTTTAAAAAGGTACAGGTTCACGGTGTTGGTGTACATCTGCACCGCCATCAGCAGGCAGCCGAGCAGGCTCATTACCACAAAGGCGCGGTCTTTTAAAATGTTTTTGATCACGGTCGTCACTTTTGTTTTCGTGCTGTTTTGCTCGATCACGATTTTTTCATCGATGCATTTGTAGGAGACGGCGTAGATCACACACATGGCCGCTGCAATGATCACCATGGCCCAGAACAGCCGGTTTTCATCCATCTGGTTGCCCTGCAGGCCGGCCGTCATGACGAAAACGGGAAAGATGAACGTGGGCAGGTTGCCGATGCCGGCGCCGATGGAGCGGCACACGGAAAGCAGCGAACGCTCGTTTTCTTTGTTGGTCATTACAGAGGCAAGCGAACCGTAAGGCACCAGCAAAACGGTGTAAAGCATGCCGTAGGCAATGTAGAAGAATGCGACCCAAAAGGTATTGAACGCCAGGCTGTCGCTGATTTTGGTAAATACCAGAACAGATGCAACGGCCAGCGGCAGACCGCCGTAAAGGATGAACGGCTTATATTTGCCGTTTTTGCGCGGCCGGCGTCTTTGCACAAGAAAGCCCATGATCGGGTCGTTGATGGCGTCCCATATTCTGGCGGCGATCAAAATCGCGCTGACGACTGCGCCGGAAATGCCCAAAATGTCGTTGCAGTAAACGGTCAGGTAAGAGCTCATTACGCAAAATGCCAGGTTGTTTGCAAAGTCCACCAGCGTGTAGCCGGCGTAGTTTTTAAAACGAAGCTTGCTTTCCAATCGATCACATCCTTTGTCGTGCGGTTATATATTCTGAATGGGCGGAAAAAGGGTAAAACCCTCCGACTGTAATTATAGCACGGCAATGTGCATACTGCAATAAAAATCCTCCCGGGCATCCGTCCGGGAGGATTTGAAAAGCTGGCTATTGCGTTTTATTCGTTATCAGCCGTTTCATTTTCGTTTTCAGTTTCATATTTTTTTCGCATGGCCAGCGCTTTTTGGTGCATTTCTTCTTTGGTTTTGCCGGTCAGTTTGTAGAAGAAGAACGGCACGCCGGCTAAAAACATCATAATACCGTGGAACACGGTGTAGAAAAACAGCATGGTCACCTTTGTGTCAAAGCTTTGTACCGGGTTCGGCACCGCCTTGGTCGGCTGGATGTAGCCGATTACGCCGATGATGGAGTCGCCGTAAAGGATCTCCGGTGCAAGCGCCTGTGCAATGGTGCCGCTGATCATGGTGAAGATACCGATCACGAACGGCAGCGTAGCGTCCAGGCGTTTGCCGGTTTTTACTTCAATGTCCTCAATGACGTCGGCCTGGAACATGCTGGGCAGCAGGTTGGAGGCGCCGAACTGCAGACCGATCAGGAAAAGAAAAACAATGAACAGGATCTGCCAGACGGGGCTGGGGTTTTTAAAGTAAATGTAGCCTACGGCAAACGCGGCGCCGTTGATCAAAACAGAGTAGATGCCGCTGGCGATGTAGAGCACTTTGGAATTGAACTTTTTAAGCAGAAAGTTGATGCCCAGCATGCCGACGGCCGTGCCGATGCCGGTGGGCAGGCCAAACAGCAGGCATTTGCTTGTGCTGCCGAGCAGGGCGGCTGCCATGAACGAACCCATATAAGTTGCGATCTGGCGAAAATTTTTCAGAAATTCCGAAATTAAAATAGACCAGGCATGTTTGTTGACCAACACGTCTTTTATGCCGATCACCGGGTTTTTCCGTTCGGTACTGTAAGATACGCGCTCTTTGATCGACTTTGCACCGACCAGCATAAGGATCGTGCCCACAACGGCGCAAAGGGCGGCGCTGATGATGTATTGCGTGCCTTCTTTTTCCCAAATGAGGCCGATCACCAGAACGATAACGAGCGGCGCGGAGTTGCCGACGGCGGAGCAGATGCTTCTGAAAGATAAAACGGTATCTCTTTCGCCCAAATTTGGTGTCATAACATTGGCGACCTTGTTGATCGTGTCACCAAAGTTGGTGGCTACGGCCCACAGCACGGCGACCGTAGTGACATACACCATAAGCAGCGTGCCGGAAAGCCCCGGTGGCGCCCAGAAGTTGAGCACCAGCAAAACGCCGCAGGGAATGGCTATCATCATGGCAAGCGGGCGGAATTTGCCTGCTTTGCCCGGGCGGCGGCCGTCTATGTACATCGTAATGAAAAAGCCCAAAACAAATGGGATGATATTGACCAGTATGTTGAACAGCGAGACCTCGCCGCTGCTCAACTGCAGTACGTTCACAAGGTAAGCGCTGCGGTACGAACCGACCATGCCGGTCATGTTGGTGTAAAAGAATACGGCAAACAGGTAAACAATGAATTCTTTTATGTTTACATACTTTTTTTCCTGTGCCTGTGCAGCAGGTGTTATAACGTTTTCCATAATGATCCCCTCAAAATTATTTTCCGGCAGCCGTTCGGTCAGACGATATGCAGCTGTCGGCTGTTTTCTGCCTTATTTACACATTTTCTGTTTGTTCAAAATAGCATTCGATCACCCACATCTTTCCGCGGTGTTCAACCTGTCTCTTATACACATCTCCGAGCCCACGAGACACTGAGCGATCTCG
>URDW01000182.1 GCA_900546735.1 uncultured Oscillospiraceae bacterium | reverse complement strand
ATATTAGACTTATGATAAAATAAATTGAAACACATGTCAACAAGTTCACGCGCCGCAACACAAAAGACAGGCACAAAATTCCACACGCTTTGCGGCCTCTTTTTGGTCAGTAGACACAAAAGCGCAAATATGGTATGATGAAACCAACAAATACACCGAGGTAAAAAAATGAACGTTTACGACTTTGACAACACCATTTATGACGGCGAGACACTGGTGGACATCGTACTTTACTTTATGGCGCACGACATACGCATTTGGAAATACCTGCCGAAGCTTTTGGTGTTTGCGTTCAAGGACAAATTCCACCTGTTCACTGTGGAGGAAGCGCTGGAGGCCTACGCCGGCTTTTTAAGAAGCTACTACACGCAGGTGGGCGACATTTCCCGGGACATTCAGAAATTTTGGGACAAGAACGAAAAGAAGATAAAACCGTTTTACGAAAAGATCCGCCGCGACGACGATGTGATCGTCTCCGGCACGACCGACTTTCTGCTGGACGAGATCGCAAAGCGCATGCACATCAAACACTATGTGTGCTCCGTCATCGACAAAAAAACAGGCAACTTCAAGCGACTTTGTTTTTTGGAAAACAAGGTCAAATACTTTTACGAGGACTTCCCGGGCGCTAAAATCGACAACTTTTACACCGACTCGATGAACGACCGGGCAATGATGGACATTGCCGAACATGTTTTTTTGGTGAAGAAAAACAAAATAGAGCAGATAAAATAAAACACTTGTACAAAAAACGAAAAGGAGAAAGCCATGCTGAAAAAACATTGGAAGCGTTTACTTTGCGCCGCCATGGCCATTGCTGCGGTCACTTTGTGCCTGCACGGCTGCACTTTTACAAAAAATGACCCAAATTATGTTACGGCAAGATATCATGGACTGATCTCTAAATCAGAGGATGCTGTTTGTTGGTCACTCAATGTCCGCTGGGGCAATACCGACACGGATCTATATATTGAAAAAGACGGCAAAATAAAAAGCAAATAGGATTATAATTTAAATGCAGACCCTTACTATAACAGTCCGCTCATATACGGCAACTATTTGTACTATATTGGCGGTATTTATGGTTATGGTAAAAAAGATGTTTATATAGCCAGAATAAATTATACAAAGAAAAATCCTGAAATTGAACAGATAACAGAAAATTATAATGACATTGATTCTTATGCCGTTTTAAACAACACGCTTTATTTTTCCGCAAACAAAATAGTGGAAGATACTTCGTTAGAGGAAAATTTATATATTAAAAAACTGTCAGATGACAAAGAAGAAGTATTAATACCGGATGGTCCATCAGAGTTTTGTACAAACGGTGAAAAAATCATCGCGCAGAATGAAATATATGACATTGAGACGAAAACGTTTGAATCATTGCATGACAATGAACACTTGATGACGCTTGGCGTATTCGAAAATAATTATTACTGCTATTACACGGGGTACAGCAGTGAAGGTCATCGAGATGATTATTATACGGTATTACAAATCGATCTAAATAATTATTCTGCTGTAAAACTATGTGAAATACCTTTTGGTATGACCGGCCCCAAATTATGTGATGATAAAATCTTATTTGCCGATCAAACAAACGGCTGTTCTACTGTGGGATTCTATTATTATGATATACCGACAGGTAAAATTGTAACGGTTATCGATTCGGACAATTCAACGCAAAGATATATGGATAACAACTATGAACCTATACCTATGGATTATATCATTTATGACAATATGTACTATTTCCACTATGGCAATAAGGTGATCACTCGGGTAAATATGGATACCAAGCAGGAAGAAGTGTTTTTACAGTTGCCGGACGGTTTCACACAGGACGGACCGAAATATTCATATGAATGGCTTTCGCCCAAAGAATATTCGATAAAAGAAATCTATAGCCGTTGATTTTGCTTTTGGGGTACTAACTCTGCTTTATTACAATTTGTTTTCTGCAAACAGGCATGCGCCGTACATGAAATTTCATAATAATAATAAAAATGGATCGTGGCAAACTAAACTGTATAAACGATCCTTTTTTATTTGAGGTGAAGAAAATGTGCGGAATCATTGGTTACACCGGTGAAAAAGACTGCGGCGGCATTCTGATCAAGGGACTGAAACAGCTGGAATACCGCGGGTATGACTCCTGCGGCATTGCGGTGGTACAAGGCGGAAAAATCGACTGTGAAAAGCAGGCCGGTCGCGTCAGCCGGTTGGAAAACACGGCCATGCACGGCAAAACCGGCATTGGTCACACACGCTGGGCCACGCACGGCAGACCCACGGCAGAAAACGCCCACCCCCACTTAAGCACAGACGGCCGCTGGGCCGTGGTGCACAACGGCATTATTGAAAACGCCGGCGCCCTGCGTGAGCAGGCCGCGGAAAACGGGTACACATTTCACTCCGAAACCGACACAGAAATTGTTTGCGCGCTTTTAACGCAGCTGGAGGGGAACGACCCCCTGCAAGCACTTGGCGAAGCTGTGCAGAAGCTGGAGGGTTCATTTGCCCTGGCAGTGCTGCACGAGGGCGACGAAGCCATTTACTGCGCCAAAAAGAAAAGCCCGCTGCTGCTTGGAAAAGGAGAGGGCGAAAACCTTTTGGCTTCAGACGTAAACGCCCTTACAGGCCTGTGCAGCGAAGTGTACCGCATGGCGGACGGCGAGCTGGCCAAGATCACCAAAGACGAGATATGCCTGTTTGACTTTTCGGGCGCGCCGGCAGAATGCGCCTTTGTGCCGGCGCCAAGTGCAGCCGACGCGCACGAAAAAGACGGCTTTGCGCACTACATGCTCAAAGAGATCTACGAACAGCCGGGCATTTTTCGCCGCATTCTGGCAAAACGCTGCCGCGACGGACAGATCATGATGCCGGAGCTGGACGAAGCCGCGCAGTACGGCATTCACAAGATCCTGTTCTGCGGCTGCGGCTCGGCCTACCATGTGGGCATTGCCGGCAAATACCTGGTGGAGGCGCTGTGCGGCATCACCTGCGAAGCCGTGATCGCCAGCGAATTCCGCTACAAAGCAAACGTGCTGGACGAACACACGCTGTTTGTGGCCATCAGCCAGTCCGGCGAAACAGCAGATACCCTGGAAACTGTCTCTTATACACATCTGACGCTGCCGACGACTTAATAGGTG
>URDW01000181.1 GCA_900546735.1 uncultured Oscillospiraceae bacterium | reverse complement strand
GAGACAGAGATGATGTTGACGCGGTCAAAAACGAACGGCTTTTCCTTCAGGTTGCGAAAGCCTGAAAACGACGCTTCAAGAAACTGCATGCTTCACTTTGTAGTCGGCCGCCGCCGTGGAAACGCAGTCGCCGTCCTTCAGTTTGTGGCCGCGCGCCGTGCACACTTCGCCGTTGACGCGCACGCGCCCGCTTTGGATCATGTACTTGGCGCTGCCGCCGGTCTGTACGGCGCCGGCAAATTTTAAAAAGGCGTCCAGTTTAATGGTTTCGGTCGCGATCGTCACAGTCTTTGCACTGCGGCGCGCCACCTTGGCACGGATGGAAACGGTCTTCATTTTCTTCCTTCTTCATTTTTAAATTCTAGTATGTTTCGGCAGCTATCTAGTATGTTTCGGCAGCTAAAAATTTTTGCAGAAATGCAAAAATTTCTTTAAATTTCGTTTTTGAGGCGCATCGGCAGCACCAAAAACAGAAAGCTGTCGCCGTTCAAAGGCAAAATCTTGGCCGCCGTTACCGGCGAATTCAGCTCCACCTTTACCTGGTCGGTGTCGGCCGCGCGCAGCGCCTCCAGCAGGTAGCGCGAGTTAAAGCCGATCTCAATGCGCTCGCCGGCGCAGTTCACCGGCATGTAGTCCACCACGCGGCCGAGCGCCGACACGGTGGAAATGCGCATTTCGCTGCCGTCAAACAGGCAGCGCACCGGGTTTTTGCGGTCCTCTTCGATCACGGGCTTCATGCGCTCTATGCAGCGGATGGCCTCGCTCGTGTTCAAAAGCACCGTCGTTTTCGTCGTTTTCGGGATCACGGCGTTGTAGTCGATGAACTTGCCGTCCAGAAGGCGCGAGATCACGCTGTAGCTGTTGATCTCAAACACGATGTGGCGCTTGCCGACGGAGATGGAGACGTTGTCGTCGCCCTCGTCGTCGATCAGCTTAATGACTTCTTTAATGGTTTTTTTCGGCACGATAAACGAAAGGTCGCTGCCGTCGTATTTTACGTTTTCGGTGCGCATCGCAAAATGCACGCCGTTCACGCCGATCAGGCGGACGGTATTTTTTGTAACTTCAAATTTGATGCCCTTGTAAACGGGGATGGGGTTGTCGTCGTCCGCCACGGCGTAGATCGTCTGTTCCACCATGCTGCGCAGAATGTTTTTGTCGAGAAACAGCGGGTAGCCGCCGGAGACAGAGGGCAGCTCCGGGTATTCGGAAGCGTTGATGCCGGTCACGTTGTACACGGCCGCGCCGCTTTTGATCATGGCCGAAACGCCGCTGATCTCAAACGTAACGGTCGGCGCCTCCAGCTTTTTTATGATCTCGCAAAGCATTTTGGCGTTGATGACGATGGCACCCGGCTCGCGTACCTCGGCTTCGATCGAGGTGTGCATGCCGAACTCAAAGTCATAACCGGTCAGGTTCAAACAGTTGTCGCCGGTCTGCAGCAAAATGCCTTCTATCGTCGGGATCGCGCCTTTCACCGAAACGGCGCGCATCACATTGGAGCAGGCTTTGTTGATCTGCGACGTATTTGCGGTAAAGATCATGGTTGTTCCTCCTTCTGGATCAATGAATTAATGTCTTTTAGTAGTATTAATAGTGGGTGTGCAAAATGTGGAAAACGCGCCATTTCGTTTTGCGGCGCGGTTTTTGCGGGTTGCATTTTCCGATGGCGCGTGCGGAAGAAAAAAGCAAAACTGCAAAACATTTCTTTTTGCACAGCGGCTGTGGAAATCTGCACCGCTGAAAACGGAAAATCCTGCGGAAAATCAATACCCGCCGGACGTCTCGTCTTTGATGTTCGTCACAATGTCGCTGACCTGGCGGGCAAGCTTCGTGTCGCTCTTCATCAGCCGGGATATCTCGTTGATGTTGTACATCACGGTGGAGTGGTGCTTGTGGAACTCCTCGCCGATGTTCTCGTAGCTCATGTTCGTGACCTCGCGGATGACGTAGCAGGCGATCTTGCGCGCGCCGGAGATCTTTGCGGTCTGGCGCTTGCCGTAGATCTCGTCGATCGTGACGCCGGTCGTGCGCGAGACCTCCTCCACAATGCGGCGCACGGTCACGGGCAGCGGCTGGCTGACCTCGACCACGTCTTTGATGATCTTCTGCGCGGTCGCCATCGTCGGCGGCTGGCCGGTCATGTTCGTCAGCGCGTAAAGTTTGTTGACGATGCCCTCCAGCTGGCGGATGTTCGACTTGATGCGCTCCGCTATGTAGGAGACGATGTCGTCCGAAACGGCAAAGTTCAGCAGCTCGGCGCGGCGCTTGATGATGGCGCAGCGCGTTTCGTACTCGGGCGACTGGATGTCGGCCAGAATGCCCCATTCAAAGCGGGTCTTCAGGCGGTCCTCCAGGCTCTGTATCTCTTTCGGGGGCCTGTCCGAGGTCAGCACGACCTGCTTGCCGTTTTCAACGAAGGCGTTGAACATGTGGAAAAACTCTTCCTCCGTCGATTTTTTGCCGGCGATAAACTGAATGTCGTCGATCAAGATCACGTCAATGTTGTTGCGGTACTTGTTGTGGAAGTCGCTGACGTTTTTGTTGGTCAGGGCGCTGATGAATTCGTTGGCAAAATCCTCGCTGCGGATGTAAAGCACGTTCATGGCCGGAAAGTTCTTTTCGATCTCGCTGCAGATGGCCTTTAAAATGTGCGTTTTGCCAAGGCCCGAGTTGCCGTAGATGAACAAAGGGTTATAGTTGTTTTCGTTTTTGATGATGCCGCCCGGGTCGGCCGCCACGGCTTTGGCCGCCGCGTAGGCAAAGCGGTTCGAAGGGCCGACGATGAACGTGTCGAACGTGTAGTGGTCGGCCGTGCGCGATGCGGGCGCCTCGGCCTCCTTGGCCGGCTCGGCCGCCTCGTTCGTTTTGGAAAGAAAATCCTCGGGGCAGGTGTATACGATGGAGACCTCGAAGCCCAGCACGTCAAAAAAACTCTGCTGCAGCTTTTCGGCGTACTGCTCCAAAATGATCTTCTTTTTAAATTCGCTCTCCACCATCAGGGTAACGACCCCGTTTTCCAGCCCGGTCAGTTTGATCGGTTCCAGCCAAAGGCTGAAGGCAATGGAGCTGATCTGGCCTTTGATTTTTTCGAGCACGCAGCTCCATATCTCGTTTAATGAGTCCATTGTATTCTCCTTTTCCCTTACTTGCAAAGGGTTTTTTTCACTGTCCTTTATCTGTCTCTTATACACATCTGACGCTGCCGACGACTTAATAGGTGTAG
>URDW01000180.1 GCA_900546735.1 uncultured Oscillospiraceae bacterium | reverse complement strand
ATCACATCCTCTTCATTGTAACAAGGGACAATAACGGAAAGTTTTACCATGCTTTCACCTGCTTTAAAATTTCAAAATGCTTACCGTTCCAGCATCTTTTTGAGATACCGGCCAGTGTAGGACGTTTCGCACGCCGCAACCTCTTCCGGCGTGCCCTGGGCAATGACCGTGCCGCCGCCTTTGCCGCCTTCCGGGCCAAGGTCAATAATGTGGTCGGCCGTTTTGATCACGTCCAAATTGTGCTCGATCACCACGACCGTATTGCCCTTGTCGACCAGTTTGGAAAGCACGTTGACCAGACGGTGCACATCGGCCGTGTGCAGGCCGGTGGTGGGTTCGTCCAAAATATAGATGGTTTTGCCGGTCGAACGCTTGGAAAGCTCCGTAGCCAGCTTGACGCGCTGCGCCTCGCCGCCCGAAAGCGTTGTGGCGCTCTGCCCAATTTGAATATACCCCAGTCCGACATCGGCGAGGGTCTGCAGCTTGCGTGCGATCTTCGGCTGGCTTTCAAAAAATTCAAGCCCCTCGTCCACCGTCATATCCAGCACTTCGCTGATGTTTTTGCCCTTAAACTTGACCTCCAGCGTTTCGCGGTTGTAGCGTTTGCCGCCGCACACGTCGCACGGCACATAAATATCGGCCAAAAAGTGCATTTCGATTTTGATGATACCGTCGCCCTGGCAGGCTTCGCAGCGGCCGCCCTTTACATTGAATGAAAAGCGGTTCTGCTTAAAGCCGCGTACCTTGGCGTCCTCCGTAGAGGCGTACAGGTCGCGAATATCGGAAAAAACACCGGTATAGGTGGCCGGGTTGGAGCGCGGTGTACGGCCGATCGGGCTCTGGTCAATATTGATGACCTTGTCCAGATTGTCGATGCCGCGGATCATGTCAAACTTGCCGGGCTTCTTTTTGGCGCCGTTCAGTTCGTTGGCCAGCTTTTTATAAAGGATCTCATTGATCAGGCTCGATTTGCCGGAGCCGGACACGCCGGTCACCGCCACAAATTTGCCAAGCGGGATCTCCACATCGATATTTTTCAGATTGTTTTCACGCGCACCGCAGATCACCAGCTTTTTGCCGTTGCCGCGCCGGCGCGTTTTCGGCACCGGGATCTTCTTTTTGCCGGAAAGATACTGCCCGGTGACCGAACGTTCACACTGCATAATATCCTCTACCGAGCCGCAGGCCACCAGCTCGCCCCCGTGCACGCCGGCGCCGGGGCCGATGTCTACAATGTAATCGGCGGCAAACATCGTGTCCTCGTCGTGTTCCACAACGATCAGGGTGTTGCCCAGGTCGCGCAGACGGCGCAGCGTCGCCAAAAGCTTGTCGTTGTCGCGCTGATGCAGACCGATGGACGGTTCGTCCAAAATGTAAAGCACGCCCATCAGCGAAGAGCCGATCTGTGTAGCCAGGCGGATGCGCTGGCTTTCGCCGCCCGAAAGCGTGCCGGCCTCGCGCGCAAGCGAAAGATAATCGAGCCCCACCGAATTCAGGAAATTCAGACGGGATTTGATCTCTTTAATGATCAGACTGCCGATCATCTGCTGCTTTTGCGTCAGCTGCAGATTGTCCAGAAAATCGATCTCTTCATTGATCGACTTGTGGCAGAATTCGTCAATATTGATGCCGCCGACAGTCACAGCCAGACTTTCCGGGCTGAGACGCGCGCCGTGGCAGTCCGGGCACTCGGCCGAGACCATGACCGTTTCGATCTCCGCACGCGCCCACTCGGAATTGGTCTGCGCATAGCGGCGCTTTAAGTTGGGGATGACGCCCTCAAACTCATTTTTGTATTCACCCGTACCGAAATCGGTGGCGCGCTTCATTTTGATTTTTTTGCCTTTCGTGCCGTACAAGATGATGTCTACCACTTTTTTCGGCAGCATTTCGACCGGCATGTCAAGCGAAAATTTATAAGCCTCGGCAAGCGCCTCCATATACATTTTGGCTACGGCGCCGCCCTCGGCCACGTTCCAGCCGCTGGCGCGGATCGCGCCCTGGTTAATGGAAAGCTTTTTATTGGGGATCACCAGTTCCGGGTCCACTTCTTTGAACGTACCGAGACCGGAGCAGGTTTTGCAGGCGCCGAACGGATTGTTGAAGCTGAACATGCGCGGGCTGAGTTCTTCAATAGACGTGCCGTGCTCCGGGCAGGCGTAATTGAGCGAAAACAGCATTTCCTTGTCGCCGATCACGTCCACAAGCACAATGCCGTTGCTGAGTTTTGTGGCGGTTTCCACGCTGTCGGCCACGCGGCCCTCAATGCCCTCGCGAATGATGATGCGGTCCACGATCACTTCGACCGTGTGCTTTTTATTTTTATCCAGATGGAATTCTTCCGAAAGGTCATAGATAGAACCGTCGATACGCACGCGCACAAAGCCGCTTTTGCGCACCTCGTCCAGTTCCTTGACAAACTCGCCCTTTCTGGCACGCACGATCGGCGCCATGATCTGTATGCGCTTGTCAAGCCCAATGGCCAAAATTTTGTCCACGACCTGGTCGATCGTCTGCTGTGTGATCTCGCGGCCGCAGACCACGCAGTGCGGCGTGCCGATGCGCGCATAAAGCAGGCGCAGATAATCATATATTTCGGTGACTGTACCCACCGTAGAACGCGGATTTTTGGAAGTGGTCTTCTGGTCGATGGAAATGGCCGGGCTCAGGCCCTCGATATAGTCGACGTCCGGCTTTTCCATCTGCCCCAAAAACTGGCGGGCATAGCTGGAAAGACTTTCCACATAGCGGCGCTGCCCTTCCGCATAGATCGTGTCGAACGCAAGGCTTGACTTGCCTGAGCCGGACAGACCGGTAAAAACGACCAGCTTGTCGCGCGGCACCGTCACATCGACGTTTTTCAAATTGTGTTCCCTTGCGCCTTTGATGACAATGTCCTTACTCATTTTTTCTCCCTCAATTCAGCAATTTTGTCGCGCAGGTAAGCCGCGTGCTCAAATTCAAGCAGCTTGGCCGCCTCGCGCATTTCGGCAGAAAGCTTTTTGATGAGTGCCTCGCGCTCCTGACGGGACATTTTTTTGACAGAAGCGGGCATCTTTTCTTTTGTAGATATTTCGATCACGTCGCGCACGCCCTTGTGGATCGTCTGCGGCACAATGCCGTGCTTTTCGTTGTAGGCGATCTGGATGGAGCGGCGGCGGTAAGTCTCTTCGATCGCGCGTTCCATAGACGGCGTAACGGTGTCGGCATACATGATGACCTGTCTCTTATACACATCTG
>URDW01000179.1 GCA_900546735.1 uncultured Oscillospiraceae bacterium | reverse complement strand
GCTTCAATACCGATCGTTTCTTCATACATTAGCCAATCTCTACCTTAATTTTTTCAATTCTGCGTTCGGCGACCTGTTCTACCGTAAACGACAGGTTGCCGTACTGGGCGTGCGCCTTTTCGCGCGGTTTCGGCAAATAGCCGAGCAGGGTGATGACAAAGCCGGCCAGCGTGTCGTAGTCACCCTCCGGCAAAGAGACGCCGAGCACCTTTTCCACCTCTTCGATATAGGCGAGGCCCTCAAACAAATACGTCTTGTCGTCGATCTTGCTGTAGTCGTGCTCATCCTCGTCATACTCGTCCTGAATGTTGCCGACGATGCTTTCCACCAGATCTTCCATGGTAACGATACCGTCCGTGCCGCCGTATTCATCGACGACGACAGCCATCTGCACATGCGACTCGACCATGCGCTGAAACAGCTTGATGCAGTCAATGGTACCGGGCACCAGCATGGGCTCACGGTAAAAATCGGAAAGCTTGGCTTCGGGCGAGATCTCGGTGCCGACATAGCGCAGCAGATCCTTTACATAAACGATGCCCCGGATGTTGTCCAGGTCTTCCTGATAGACCGGGATGCGGGAAAAGCCGGTTTCGATCGAGAGCCTGACCAGGTCTAAAATGCTGTCGCCCTCCTCGACCGCCTCAATGTCGGTGCGGTGCGTCATCAGATCCTCGGCACAAAGGTCGTCAAAATCAAAAATATTTTTGATCATTTCGCGCTGTGAATCGTCGAGCTCGCCCTTTTGACTGTCATCCTCAACGAGTTGTTTGATTTCTTCTTCGGTCGTACTTTCGCGTTTTAAAAATCTGGCAAATAGACCACTGCCCATACAGGCAATCCCTCCAAATAACTGTATTTTATTATTTTACACAGAATTTATGTTTTCTTTATGGTTATGAGTTATTATATAATATAAAACCGGTTTTGTAAAGACTTGAAAAAGAACGAAATGTCTGTTATAATTATTATAAATCAGTCTGTAATATTATTTGATCGTTACGAAACGGCTGTTTTTACCCAATAAAGGCAGACAAAAAACAATGCTGGAAAAAATCAACGAGATCAATGTGTGGGACCGGCTTCGCGCCTGCAAAAAGCCGATCGTTTTATACGGCATGGGCAACGGCGCCGAACAGATTTTAAGCCGTTTTAAACAGCTCGGCATCGCATGGGACGGCATTTTTGCATCTGACGGATTTGTCAGGGGCCAGTCCTTTTGCGGCAAAAAAGTACGGCGCTACGATGAGATCTGCCAGGAATACGGCGACTTTGTCATTGTTTTGGGCTTTGCAAGCGCGCGGCCCGAAGTGCTGGCAAATGTGCGGGCTCTGGCCGAAAAACACACCCTGTTTGCACCCGACGTGCCGGTCTGCGGCGGCGGACTTTTTACGCGCGAATACGTTGCCGAACACAACGATGCGTTTGACCGCGCTTACGAACTGCTTGCAGACGAGCGTTCCCGGCGCGACTATCTTTCTGTTTTGCATTTTAAAGTATCGGGCAAGATCGACTACCTGCTTTCCTGTTTTGCCGAGAAAAAAGATATTTATAAAAATATACTCCATCTGTCCGAAAGCGAGGCCGTTGCCGACCTTGGCGCCTATACCGGCGACACGGTGCAGGAGATATTGTGTGCGACCGGCGGCCGGTATAAAGCCATCTATGCCTTGGAACCGAACGCAAAAAGTTTTCAGAAGCTGCAAAAAAACACGGCCGGGCTCCAAAACGTGCAGCTTTTCCCGTTGGCAGCCTGGGATAAAAACGAAACACTGCTGTTTGGCAAGACTGCCTCACGCGGCGCGCACGCCGCTCAAAACGGACTGCCTGTACAGGCCGTGCGGCTGGACGATATCTTGGACGCACCCGTCACACTGCTGAAAATGGACGTAGAGGGCGCCGAAGCCAGGGCGCTTGCCGGCGCGGCCGAAACCATACGCCGGCATCACCCAAAGCTTTATGTTTGCGCCTACCACCGTAACGAGGATCTGTTTGCCCTGCCCCTGCTGATCAGCCGGCTGGGCAGATATAACATATATTTCCGCCATACGCCGTACATTCCGGCGTGGGAGAGCAATTTTTACTGCACGCCGCAGCCCAGCGAAACGGCTGCGTTTCAGAAATGGTGATTTTTTATGGATGCACTGCAAACATTTTTTACGCAGAACGAACTGCTGATACGCATTGCCGCATCGGTCATACTTTTTGTTTTATTTTTTACCCTGCGCAAGCGATTTACAGCCATCATTACCAAACTGACGCAAAAAGCGCTGCACAAAAAGCCCGCCCTGGCCGCCGAAGTGGCCGACTCCATCAAAATGCCGCTGCACATCTTTTTTGCGCTGTTCGGCGTGTTTTTGGCCACGCAGCTTGTCAACGTCAGCGCTGCAGTCACATCTTTCGGCGTCAAGGCGCTGAAAATCGCCGTGATCTTTTTGATTTGCTGGGCGGCCGTAAACATGCTGGACGAGCAGTCGCCGCTGCTGCAAAAGCTGAAAAATGCCGACGGCAACGTCAATTTGACGGCGTGCAAGTTCATTTCCAACCTGCTGCGCGTGGCCGTTTTCTGTATCGGCTTTGTCATTATTTTAAACGAGTTCGGTTACAACATCACCGGCGTCATCACCGGGCTGGGACTGGGAGGCCTAACGCTTTCGCTTGCCGCCAAAGACAGCATTCAGAACATGATCAGCGGCTTCATCGTCATTTTTGACAAGCCGTTTGCAGTCGGCGACTACATTTCCGTTGCCGGCCAGGAAGGCACTGTAAAAGATATTACGATGCGTTCTACCAAGCTTTCCGCCTCTGACGGCACCGAGATCATCATTCCGAACTCCACCGTAACAAACAGCGCCATTCAGAACTTGAGCAAAATCTCCAGCCGCATTGTGGAGCTGAATTTAAAATTTGCGCCGGCTGCGCCGGAAAACCTGCGCGCCTTTGAAAAGGATGTGCGCAGCTGCATGGAGACGAACGAAATGCTCGACAGCGCCGCCATGCGCGTGACCTTGAGCGACCTGGCGGGCCGGACGCCGCAGGTCAGCATCTGGTGCCCGACAAAGACCGGCGACATTCAGGCATTTGAAAAAATCAAGGAAGACATAAATTTTGCGCTGATGCAGCTTGCTGAAAAGCACGGTCTGACGCTTGCGCAGAGCCTGCTGCCCACTGCGCCGAACAACGAGGAACCGAAATGATCGCCGTTTTATATGCCGCCATCGTATTTGGCGCCACATTTTTGGGCGCATT
>URDW01000178.1 GCA_900546735.1 uncultured Oscillospiraceae bacterium | reverse complement strand
CTTGCATGTGTTAGGCACGCCGCCAGCGTTCGTCCTGAGCCAGGATCAAACTCTCTAAAAATTCTATCTTAACACTTCCGTGTTAATACCTTCTTAAAAAGCTCTCGCTCTTTCGAACACTTTCGTTCGCAATTACTTTGTGCTTCTCGCACTGAGTACTTTTACTCTCTTGAATCTCGGGTTCTGCTATATCTCTATAGCTCCGTCGTTGTTTAATTTTCAAGGTTCTTTCGCTCCCCGCTCTCGCGAGTGCTTGATAATAATACCAGATACTCCCCCATTTGTCAACACTTTTTTCAAGGTTTTTTCAGGCTTCTTTACACCCTGCCTAGCGTTCCATTTTTAGGACAAACGCGCTGCGCGCACGGCAGCACACGATGTATGTACAGCCTGTCCGGCCGGGCACAAAACTTTGTGTTTACACAAAACAGACGTAGGTGTTTTCCGCTGTGGCGTATACAAAATGCCGGCCGAAATTTTCCAGGTCGTCATAGAATATCTCCAGACCGAGCACATAAATTTTTTCCGAATCTGCCCCGGCAACGGGGTTTTGGCCGTCAAAGCCGAAGCTTTCCGTATTGTAGGCAGCGAGAAGCCCGCCGCCCAGCACAATGGCGCCGGACAGCAGGAACGTGGCAAAAATTTTTAAAAAATAACGTCCTTTGCTTTGCACAGCGGTTCACTCCATATATTCCTCTTTGAGCAGTTCGCCGAGCGCCTTGCCGAACAGGCGCGCCGAATAACAGGCCTCGTCGAGCGTGTTGGCGTCTGTGCCGACTTCCAGAAGAAAAGAATACTTTGTCATATTCATATTGTACTTTCTTTCCGAAAACAAAATCGGGCGCATCAGGCCGGGGTACGTTTCGTAAAGCTTTTTTTGCACGGCCAGGTCAAAACGCAGATTGTCCTCCCAGTTTGGGAAGTCCTCCACATCCCCGTACTCGCAGCCGGCAATGATCATCATTTTGGCGGCCTTTTTGCCGTTTACCTCGGCGGTGGGCTTTACCTTGGTTTTATTATCATATGTAATAGAATCGCGGTGCACATCGATCGTGACCTGGATCGTCGGATACTGCTCAAGGTATTTTTTGATCGCCTTTCGCGACGAATCATATGCCGCATTATAACTTTTGTCATGGATGGTTCTGTCGTGAACAACATGAAAGCCCGCTTTCTCCAGGTATGCGACGAGTTCATCGCCGACACGGACCATGTTGCGAGCAATATCCGAACTCCTCACGTCGAGCGACGCTGTGTAATAGCCGGCGTCCAGCAGCGTGTACGACTCGGTCGTGTGGCTGTGGTAGACCAAAATGGTCGGCTCGTCTGTTTTACGCAGCGCAAGGTCAACGCCATCTTTCAGAAGGCTTTGGATATCCAATTTATAGAACGACGACGGAATTTTGCTTTGCACTTCCACACCGTCATACTCTACAAGTGTTCCGCCGCCGAAATAGGGTTCTTCACTTGTGTCGCCGATTTTTTTCTGGGATTTAAACGTTTTCTCTTCTTCAGCCATCAATTCGGCGATGTCCTCAGGGGTGGAAGTGATGGAAGAATCGTCCTCGCTGTCCTTGGAACCGATTCTGTTCATAGTCTCCTGTGCGTCTTCTGCTTTCGGTGAGGCAGTAGTAGTTTGCCCGCCGTTTTCGGAAATATAGGCATCCATTTTTTCCCGCACGCCGCGCACGGTATCGGCAGGTGAAAGCACGGCCGCCGCCGCACTGCCGATGGCCGCAGCAAAGCCGCCCGATGAATCCAGCGCGGCGACGATCAGCGAAAATGTTACGATGACCGACAAAAGCCCGCTGATAAACCGAACGCCGTTGTTTTTCATAGGATCCGCCTCAACCAAAGAAATCTTCTTACTATGATGTAATAAATTAATTATATATATTATTTTAATTATTTATCTTAATAGTCACTTTTTAAAGCAGCCGGAAAAGCCGGACCGCCTTTAATATATATGGTATGACCCCGGCGGATTATGCCAAAAGCGAGGTGATTTCATCAAGCGAAAACGACGGCTGCAGGGCGCAGTTGATGGCCATGGCCACCAGGCGCGCGCCGAGCGTTGTGATGCGGTCGATCTCACGGGGCGTTACGAACACGCCGCCCGGCGCCTTTTCGGCGGCGGCGCCGGCCAGCTCGCCGACAAGCACCGAGGTTTCCACAACGGTGGGAATGCCCATAGCAATGACCGGCACGCCGAGCGTTTTTTGCGAAATCTCATAACGGTGATTGCCGACGCCGGAGCCGGGCACGATGCCGCTGTCTGAGATCTGCACCGTGGTGCCGAGGCGCGTGCACGATGAGGCCGCCAGCGCATCCACCGCTATGATGCAGGCCGGGTGCGTCTGCGCCGCCACGCCGGCAATGATTTCGGCCGACTCGATGCCGGTCTGTGAAAGCACGCCGGCAGAGAGCGCGCTGACGCTGCGAAAAGCGCCGTGCAGTGCGCCGGTCTTTTGCAGGTGGCGCGTGGCCAGAATGTTTTGAAACACTTTCGGGCCGATCGAATCGGCCGTGATCAGCGGGTTGCCCAGGCAGGCCACCAGCACATTGCCGCTGCCGGCGGGCATAAGGCGCAGCAGCAGACCGCTGAGCGTCTGCACGCAGGACTCAAACGAAAACGCCGTGTCAAAACTGTCTACCGCATGGTAAGTGATGTAACGCCCCACCGGCTTTCCGAGCGCCCGGGCGCCCTGCGTATTCGTCACCTCCACCGTGGTCACGTCGCCCGTTTGGCGAATGATCACGCCGTCGAGCGCCGTTTTTTCCTGCTGTTCATAGCTTTCACAGGCCAGATCTGTACGATTTGCCATAAAAAACATCCCCATTTTTTAAATTTCGCAATAAAAGTGTGCCCAAAAACAAAAAAATGCTTGCATTTTATATCGAATTATGCTAATATATCAAGGCAAATAAACCGTATAAGGGCTTGACCCTTTTCTATTGTGACGCAAAAGGAGTGAAAAAAATGCCGAACATTAAGTCTGCGAAAAAAAGAGTAAAAGTCAACGCTACCAAAGCCGCGCAGAACAGAGCTGCCAACAGTGCACTGAAGACCGCGATCAAAAAGGCCAACGTGGCCATCAGCACCAATGCGGAAAACAAGACCGAGCTTGTGCGTGCCGCTGTGAAGAAAATCGACCAGGCGGCCGCCAAAAACCTGATCCACAAGAATTGTGCCGCAAGAAAAAAGAGCAGCCTTGCTGCCAAGCTGAACAAAGCACAGTAAAATCGTCGGAACAAGTTTCGTATCGCTTGTTCCGGCTTTTATTTTTTTCTGAATAAAAAGCCGAAA
>URDW01000177.1 GCA_900546735.1 uncultured Oscillospiraceae bacterium | reverse complement strand
ATAAAGGTGAATATAAATTCAATTACATTCTTTTTTTGTATATTTTTTTTAACCGTTTTGTTATGGAGACGCCGGACAAAAAGCGTTATAATTTAATTTATCGTAGTGCTTTGCGCATGTTTTGAGCAGGCACTTCAGAAGGCGAAACCACGCGCCGTGCTTTATGTAATACTGGAGGGGATTTATTTATGTGTAAAGCAAGAAAAATCATTTTTGCGGTCATAGCCGCGGTGCTTGCAGCCGTGCTGCTGGTGGCGGCGCTGCTGCTGTTTCCGCTGACGGGCAAAAAACATGTCGAGGTCTGGAGCGCTGGCCAGGAATTTGACCTTGCCGACATACAGACGGTGGAAAAAACAGATGATGATTTTAAGATCCTTTTGTTTACCGACACACAGCTTTGGACCGATCTTTCTGAAAACAGCCGCTGCTATAAGCAGATGGACGCCTTGGTGGAACAGACCCAGCCCGATCTGATCGTGACGCTCGGCGACAATCTGTCGGCCTTTGCCAGCCGGTTTTCCATCTACAATTTCGTGAACAAGATGGATTCCTATAAAATCCCGTGGGCGCCGATCTTCGGCAATCACGACGATGAGATCCCGGTCAATTCGCTGAACTGGCAGGGCGACCGGTTTATGAAGTCGCAGTACTGCCTGTTCCAGAAGGGACCGTCCAACCTGTACGGCTGCGGCAACTATGTGGTCAACATCACAGAAAACGGCGCGCCGGTCTACACGCTGTTTTTGCTCGACAACGGCCGTTATATGGAATATGACAACGGCGAGACGAAAGAGGTCTATATGGGCTATGAGCAGATCGCCTGGTACGAATGGAACGTAAACGGCATAGCTGCAGCTGCCGGCGAAACCGTGCCGTCTATGGTGTTTACGCATTTTGCGCCGCCGCAGTTTAAAGAGGCGGTCGAGCAGTACGGCGTTTTGGACGAGGAGACCGGCGTTTATACCATCCCGCAGGAATACGGCTCCGGCGTGTGCGCCTATCTGCCGGGCTGTGCGCCGGTGGATTCCGGTTTCTTTGACAAGTGCAAGGCGCTTGGCTCCACACGCTACATGTTCTGCGGCCACGACCATGAAAACAACGCCCAGGTGACTTTTGAGGGCATCACCATGAAATACGGGCTAAAGACGGGTCCGTCGCCATCGCTTTGGAATTATGCCAAAGAGATGGGCGCCACGGTGGTGACGATCGGCAGCGCAGCTGACGGCTACCCGGTCACGATCGAGGACGTTGTAATGGAAACGTCAGACGGCAACAACGGCTGATTGCCGCAAAACGCAGGGGTGCGCCCCTGCGTTTTTTCTTGACTTGCAAAACAGATGTGGTATATTGAAAAGGACTGGAGGGAACCGGATGCAGGCAAATATTCTGATTGCAGACGACGAAAAAGAAATTGCCGATCTGCTGGAAATTTATCTGAAAAATGACGGCTATACCGTCTTTAAGTTTTATACCGGCATGGAGGCGCTTGCCTGTGTGGAACGTGAAAAGATCGATCTGGCGCTGCTCGATGTGATGCTGCCGGATATAGACGGCTTCCACATCTGTGCAAAGATCCGCGAAAAGTACTTTTTTCCAATTATTATGCTGACAGCCCGTGTGGAGGACGGCGACAAGATCCAGGGCCTGACCGTCGGCGCAGACGACTACATCACCAAGCCGTTCAACCCTTTGGAGGTCACGGCGCGTGTCAAAACGCAGCTGCGCCGCTGGCTGCAGTATAACCCTGCACCGGCCGGGGCTGGCGCCGGGCAGAAAGAGACAGATGAAATCGACATCCGCGGCCTGGTCATCAACCGTAAAACGCACCGCTGCACACTATTCGGCGAAGAGGTCACGCTCACGCCGACCGAATTTGCGATCCTCTGGCACCTGGCGTCGCACAGCGGCACGGTCGTTTCCAGTGAAGCGCTTTTTGAGGCCGTCTGGAAAGAAAAGTATTTGGAAAACAGCAACAACACGGTCATGGCGCATATCGGCCGTCTGCGCGAAAAGCTGCACGAGCCGGCGCGTGCACCGCGTTTTATCAAAACCGTTTGGGGAGTGGGGTATAAAATTGAAGCGTAACCGAAATAGCGCCGTCGCCAAAAACAAAACGCTCGGCCGGTTTGCCCGCAACCTGAGTGCGCGCATTTTGATGAAGTTTGTCTTCACCTCCATCGCCTACGCGGCGGTGCTGGCGCTTCTCTTTTTTCTGGCATATATTTTTTACGACGTGATCGGCCGGCAGATCTATGTTTTTCAGCGTTTGGCACAGATTCTTAGCGGCCTTACCAGCTATATACAGCTGATCTTTATTTTTTGCCTGGTTTTTGGCATCCTGGTGATTTTCGTGGTTTACTGGGTCAAAACGCTGGGTTATTTGCAAGAGATCGCCGGCGCGGCCAAAAGCATCTACACCGAGCAGGAAAAGCCGGTGGAGCTGCCGGCAGATCTTGACGAGGTGGAAAAGCAGATGAATGTCATCCGCGAACAGGTGCTTGCCAGCCGCCGCGCCGCCAAAGACGAGGAGCAGCGTAAAAACGACCTGATCGTGTATTTGGCGCACGATTTGAAAACGCCTTTAACGTCGGTCATCGGGTATCTGGACCTGCTCAAAAGCGAATCAGAACTGCCGCCCGCACTCAGGCAGAAATACTTAAACGTGGCTTATTCTAAGGCCGAGCGGCTGGAGGAGCTCATCAATGAATTTTTTGAGATCACGCGTTTCAACCTGGCAAGCATTCCGCTTGATCGCAGTGCGATCGACCTGACGCGCATGCTGGAGCAGGTCGTGTTTGAATTTCAGCCCATGCTGCGTGAAAAGGGGCTTACTTGCACCCTGCACGCGCCGGAAAAACTGCCGATTTCCTGTGATGCGGACAAGCTTTCGCGTGTGCTGGATAACCTCTTGAAAAACGCTGTCCATTACAGCTTTCCGAACAGCGAGATCACGATCAGTGCCTCTGAAGCGGCAGGCGGCGTTCGGCTTGTGTTTCAAAACCACGGGCAAACGATCGCGCCCGAACAGCTCAGCCGTATTTTTGAGCAGTTTTACCGCCTGGACGCAGCGCGCTCCACACAGGGCGGCAGCGGTGTCGGCTTGGCGATCGCCAAAAGGATCGTGGAGGCGCACGGCGGCACCATTACGGCCGAAAGTGCCGATAACCTCGTTACGTTTACTGTGCTTTTGCCGCGGTTGTAAGAAAATCGTAAGAATTTTGTTGTAAAAAATATAGACTCTCTTTTGTCTTTGCGAAAGAATGCAGCCTCTTTTTCTCTGTCTCTTATACACATCTGACGCTGCCGACG
>URDW01000176.1 GCA_900546735.1 uncultured Oscillospiraceae bacterium | reverse complement strand
CTCTGGTACTGCTCGCCGGCCAGGTGGGGCAGAATGTCGGTGATGCAGAACTTCGGCTCGCCGCTCGCCTCGCCCAGGCAGATGTCCACATAACTGCCGTCGGCCTTGCAGATGCGCCCGTGCAGCGACAGCGGCACGGTGGGCCACTGGTATTTTTTGATGCCGCCGTAGTAGTGCGTTTTAAAGTAGCCCAGCTGGCTTTCCTCGTACACCGGGCACTGCTTCAGGTCCAGGCGCGGCGAGTCGATGTGCGCCGCCGCAATGCGCACGCCCTCGTTGATGGGGCGCTTGCCCTTTACGCAAAGGATCAGCGATTTGCCGCGGTTGTTGCAGTACACACGCGCGCCGGGCTCCAGCTCGCCGCCGAATTCGTCAAACGGGGTAAAGCCGTTTTCGCGCGCCGTCTGCTCGGCCCAGGCGGCCACTTCGCGCTCGGTCTTGTTTTGGAACAGAAATTCCTTGTAGCCCTCGCAAAAGTCGTCGCAAAGCGCCAGCTCGTGGTCATCCATGACCTCGCAGCCGTGCTTTTTTTCGTAAAACAGTTTTTCCTGCAAAACTTTTGCAGCGCTTTTTTCTTCGCTCATAAAATTGCCTCCAGTATTTTGTCGATTTGTGCTTCTATGTCGTCCCCGTCTTCGCTCGTCAGGGCAAAGTCGGTGTGGCTTACAAAAAAGGCTTCGTCAAACTGCGCGGCCATGCGCCGTTCGGCCGCTTCTTCGCCGATCTCGTCGCGCGCCATGATGCGCGCCTTGCGCGTCGGCCTGCTTGCCAGCACGCACACCGTTTTAAAGCAGTCTTTTTCCGCGCCGCTTTCAAAAAGCTGCGGCGCGTCAAACACCGTCAGCGGCTGTGTTCTGGCTTCGCGCGCCGTTTTTAAAATGGCCGGGTGGGTGATGGCGTTTAAAAGCCGCGTTTTGTCGGGCGCGGCAAAGGCTCTTTCGGCCAGTTTTTTTCTGTCCAGTTCGCCGCTTTGCAGCAAAACATCCTCGCCGAACGCTTTGCATAGTTCTTTTAAGACCGGGCTGCCCTTTTCGGTCACGCGCCGGGCGGCTTCGTCGGCCGAAATGATCTGGAATCCGCGCTTCGCAAGCGCTTTTGCCGCGTAGCTTTTGCCGGCGCCCGTCGGCCCGGTCAGCCCCAGGGTGAACGGCTTGTTCAGGTCTAAAATATCGAACGCCGCCGCGCGGATCAGGCGGTTGTAAACGGCCATGGCCACGCCGCTTTTGCCGGGCATGCGGGCGTATACCTTTTTGGCGCCGTTTTTGTCAAATTCGCGCAGCGCGGCAAACAGGCGGTGCGCCTGCTCGCCGTCGTCGCCGGCGTGCCCCAGGCGGATGCAGGGCACGTTTACCCGGTCGTCTGCAAAGCAAAGCGCCCATACGCCGGGCTTTGCCCGGCTGTTCACGAACGCTTCGTACGTCGGCTGATCTGCGTCCACGATCACGACTTTCGCCTTTGGCGCGTAGTGCTTGTATTTCATGCCGGGCGAGGCGGCCGTCTCGTTCTCTTTCATGCCCTCGGTCACGGCGCGCGCCACCGAAACGGGCTTGCCCAGCACGTTCTCCATCATCTCTTTGGTCACGGCGCCCGGGCGCAAAATCACCGGCTCACCGTCGGCCACGGTCACCACGGTGCTCTCCACCCCCACGCGGCACGCGCCGCCGTCTACAATGGCGTCGATCCGGCCCAGCATGTCGTCTTTTACATGTTCGGCGCAGGTCGGCGACGGTTTGCCGGAGGTGTTGGCGCTCGGGGCGCACACCGGCACGCCGGCTGCGGCGATGATGCGCCGCGCGTCCTCGTTTTCCGGCATGCGGATGGCCACGGTGTGCAGCCCGCCGCTGACCGTTTTTCCTATTTTTTCGCTTTTTTGCATGATTATGCTGATGGGGCCCGGGAAAAACGCGTCCATCAGCTTTTTCGCGTCGGGCGGGACCGACTTTACAAGCGGCGCCACCTCGCTTTTGTGCGCCACATGCACGATCAGGGGGTTGTCGCTCGGGCGGCCCTTGGCGGCGTAGATTTTTGCCGCGGCTTCGTCATCGAGCGCGTTCGCGCCGAGACCGTAGACCGTTTCGGTCGGAAAGGCCACCAGCCCGCCCCCGCGCAGGATCGCGCCGGCGCGCTTTACGTCTTCTTCACTTGTCGTCAGCAGTTCGGTCTGCATTTTCCTCAGTCCTGTTCCCAATTTACAGCTCTTCTTCCCCGGCGGCCATGCGTGCGGCCGTGTCGGCCGTCACCAGTGCGTCGATCAGCTCGTCCAGATCGCCGTTTAAGATCTGCTCCAGCTTATAGAGCGTCAGCCCGATGCGGTGGTCGGTCACGCGCCCCTGGGGGTAGTTGTAGGTGCGGATGCGCTCGCTGCGGTCGCCCGTGCCCACCTGCATGCGCCGTGCGCCGGCGATCTCGGCCTCCTGCGCGGCCTGCTTTTCGGCCAGCAGCCGGGCGCGCAGCACTTTCAGCGCCTTTTCCTTGTTTTTGTACTGGCTGCGCTCGTCCTGGCACTCTACCACCGTGCCGCTGGGCAGGTGTGTCACGCGGATGGCGGACGACGTTTTGTTCACATGCTGGCCGCCCGCGCCGGAGCTGCGGAACGTGTCGATCTGTAAATCTTTGGGGTCGATCTGAAGTTCCACTTCCTCGGCCTCGGGCAGAACGGCCACGGTCACGGTAGAGGTGTGGATGCGCCCGCCGCTCTCCGTTTCGGGCACGCGCTGCACGCGGTGCACGCCGGATTCAAATTTCAGCCGGGAGTACGCGCCCTCGCCGTTGACCATAAAGCTGATCTCCTTGCAGCCGCCGAGCCCCGTCTCGTTTTCGCTCACGACCTCGCATTTCCAGCGCCGCGACTCGGCGTACATCGAGTACATGCGAAAAAGCACGCCGCCGAACAGCGCGGCCTCTTCGCCGCCGGCGCCGGCGCGTATCTCTATAATCACGTTTTTCTCGTCGTTCGGGTCGGCCGGCAAAAGCAGCACTTTGAGCGCCTCGGCCGCCTCTTCGCTCTTTTTCTTGGCGCTCTCCAGCTCCTCTTCGGCCATGGCGGCCAGGTCGGGGTCAAGCCCCGGTTCGGCCAGCAGGGTGCGCGCGTCGTCCATCTCGACCAGCAGCTTTTTGTATTCTCTGTATTTTTCCACCACCGGCGTCATGTGCTTGATCTCCTTGAGTGCGGCGTTCATTTTGTCTATGTCGCCGAGCACCGCCGGGTCGGCCAGGCTCTCGTTCAGCGCGGTGAACTTTTTTTCGGCTTGTTCCAGTTTTTCAAACATGTTTGACCTCTTTGATATTTTTCAGGATCTTGGCGCGCGGCACAAACACCTGT
>URDW01000175.1 GCA_900546735.1 uncultured Oscillospiraceae bacterium | reverse complement strand
CTCGGAGATGTGTATAAGAGACAGCAATACCATCTTTTAATTCTTCCATGCCATCAATATGATTCATCCATTTTTCATCAACAACTTTTAGTAATATAACTCTTTCAAGTTCTCTCATCTCTGGTTCGCCAATTTCTTTTTCTTTTTCATTATATAACATAAAACGGGCTTGTCAATGTTTTGCTTTAAACAGACAAAGCGTTAAAAGCTTTCCAGCAGCGCCTTGTAAAACTCGGCGTAATCCGTGCGGTTCTCAGCTGTAAAAGCCATTGCTTCGCGCGGGTGGCGGTTAAGCTGACCGGTCAGCATGTACTGCACGTCAAAGCCCCACTGCACGCCGGCAGCTTTCAGCGGCAGCATGTACTTTTCAATAAAGATCAGCAGATCGTACAGGCTGTACTTGGGATTTTTAAGAAAACCAAGCAGCAGTTCCATCGCGCAGTTGCCGGCGCCGCGTCCCATTGCCGACGCCGTTGCATCCAGGTAGCTGACGCCGTAAGAAAGCGCTTCGATCGTGTTGGCAAACGCCAAATTCTGGTTGTTATGCGCATGGAAGCCGATTTTTTTGCCAGACTTCTCGCCGTATTCCAGGTATTTTACAGCAAGGCTGTCGACCGTTTCCGGGTACAGCGACCCGTAGCTGTCGACCAGATAGATCACATCGACCGGAGAGGCGCACAGCATTTCCAGCGCCGTTTCGATCTGGCTTTCGTTGGCCTGGCTGACGGCCATGATGTTGCAGCTGGTCTCGTAACCAAGGCCGTGCAGATGCTCGATCATTTCGATCGCGGACGGGATCTGGTGAATGTAGCAGGCCACGCGCACCAGGTCGATCACGCTTTCGGCCTTCGGTAAAAAGTCCTCTTTAAAATCGCAGCGGCCCACATCGGCCATAACGGCAATTTTCATGTCGCTGATATTGTCGCCGACGATGGAGCGAATGTCTGCCTCGTCGCAGAACTTCCACTTGCCGAAATCTTTCGGGTCAAACAGCTTTTTCGAGGCTTTATAGCCGAACTCCATATAGTCCACGCCGCATTTGATATTGGTTTTATAAAGCTCTTTAACGAATTCATCTGTAAACGCAAAATTGTTGCAAAGACCGCCGTCGCGCACAGTGGCATCCAGCACTTTTATGTCGCGGCGCACCGTCATCAGGTTGCCTTTTCTGTCGGCCATAATAATTCCCCTTTCAAACCGGATATTTTGTTTTTACTTTACCGCTTTAAAGCGGATTAGTGAATGTAATTATAACAGCTTTCTGTTTTTTTGTCAACACCGATTGGAAATATCTGTTCAAAAAAAATTAAGAAAATAGATAATTTTGGAAATTGTAATATAAAAAAGACGCCGTATAAGCCTCTTTTCAAGCGTTTTATGCTGACAGCGATCTGCGGCGCAGGAATTTCCATTTACAAGCGGCGGACAATATGTTAAAATATTTCCGTTGCAAAGAGGACGAGAAAGCATGACTTTAAAACGAAAAAATCGCAAACAACTGCTTTGCGCTGCCATAGCTTTGCTGCTGTGCCTTGTGTGCGCAGCCTGCGGGCGCACTGTGCCCGTTTACTTTGACGGTGAACGCGCGCTCGGCATTGACGTATCGTCGCACAACGGCGAAATCGACTGGGAAGCCGTCAGCAAAACCGAGGTGCAGTACACATTTATTCGTGTCGGTTACCGCGGCTATGGGGACGAAGGTGTTCTGGCCGAAGACGAGCTGGCCGCCGACAACATGACCGAAGCAGCAAAGCACGACATACCGGTCGGCGTATACTTTTATTCCCAGGCCGTAAACGAGGACGAGGCACGAGAGGAGGCAGAATTCGCTGTGAAAGCCATACGGCACCACACGATATCATTGCCCGTCGTGATCGACATAGAATACGCCCATGCTTCTGACGGCAGCCGAACCGGCCGGCTCTATGAAGCCGGTCTTTCCACAGACGAAATGGCCGCCATTTGCAACGCCTTCGCAGACGTTGTCCGCGACGCAGGCTACACCCCAATGGTGTACTCCAATTCCTATATTTTTACAAACCACATGAACATGGAAGCGCTGGATGACGACATTCAGATTTGGCTGGCCGACTACAACGATTCCGTCACCTACAGCGGTGCGTACCAGTTTCACCAGTTTACAAAACAAGGCCAGATCGACGGCATAAACAGCAAGCAGGTAGACCTGAACTACTGGTATGCCGAATCATAATGCGCGTCATAAATGCAGCAACAAAACTGCATAAATAAAATGATAAAAGCAAGGGATGACCGACAAACAAATTGCCGGCTGCCCCTTGCTTTTTTACGTTTTAAGCAAAAACGGAAGAATATTATCGGCGCGAAAAGGCGTGCACATCTTTTAAAATGATTTCTTTTTTCCAGGTCTGCGGCGCCGGCGTGCAGGTAAAATCACGCAGCGAAAGTCCCTGCACATGACGCGCCCAAAGCGCATACGCCGGCAGGTTGCGAAACCGGTTTGCCTCCGGGTACACATGGGCATACTCCGGAATAAACAGCCGGCGGTCGACCACTTCGCGCACCGGAGCATACTCGATATGCACATGGGAAAGCGTAACGTTTTGCACGCGTTTCAGATGCCCGCCCTGCCGGTAACCGGCAATGATAACAGGCATTTCCGCACCTTTTGCATAAAGATTCTGCACCGAAATATTTTCCACCGCCGAGCGGTGGCGGAAATCATAGCCGCTGTGCACCTTTTTAGCCCGGCGGCCATATTCCACAGCACTGGCCGAAACAGCATCCACATATTTTGCACGGTTGCGGTTGCCCAGGCGGATAAACACCGGGCAGGCGCAGCGGTCACATTCGATATTTTGAATACGCACGTCCGAAAGCCGTGTACCGTCGCACGCTTCGAGCGAAACGGCGCTGACGCTGCCCGGGTACAGATCTGTCATAAAAAAGCAACAGTCCTCCACCAGAATGTTGCGGATATCGTGCGTCGTCTCCGTGCCGATTTTAAACGCATTGGTGCGGCTGATGACCTCGCAGTCGTGCACACGGATATTCTCCATCGGCGCGCGGCTGCCCTCCCACACGGCGTTTTTCAGCACGATACCGTCGTCGGCCGTAGAGATAAAGCAGTGGCGGATGTCTACATCACGCCCACCGACCAGGTCGATGCCGTCGGCATTGGCGACGTTGCGGTTATTATTAATAACAAAATCATAAATTTTGACCTGCGCGCAGTCGTCCAGCCGACACGTCCAACGCGCGCTGTTTTCAAAAATAATATTGTGTATGGCAATGTCCCGGCAACCGGAAAGATGCAGCAGGCTGCCGTATTTATCGGGGTGCACAAAGCGGATCTGGCAGCGGTAATCACGGCGCGCACGCACCGCATCCAGCACCGGCGCCGGCTCAAAAAGATTTGCCCGGTAAAGCGGCTGCCGGCCAAAAAAATTGCCGTTGCCGCAAATTTTCCCGCCGCCGGTAATGGTAATGTCTGTCTCTTAT
>URDW01000174.1 GCA_900546735.1 uncultured Oscillospiraceae bacterium | reverse complement strand
CTCAGCGTGTCAGGCTGTATAATTTGTTGCCATTATACCTTTTTCGACACGCTGACCCGCACGGTTTCGTGCGGGTGTTTTTTATGCAAAAATGGCTTGTAACGTTTGCGCAGCACGGTCAAACTGCTCGGTGTTTACGGCGGAGGCGTTTAGCAGCAGCACGGCCTTTTGCCCGTCTGCGGCAATGATCTCACAGACAAAGGAATGGTTTTGCATTGCCGTCCAAATCTCTTCTTTTGTTTTTACAGTGGGCAGTTGCACCACCAGCTGCAGGCCGTTTTCGCTGATCTGGTACTGTCCCTGCGGCAGCGCGTTTTTCAGGCGCTCCTGCAGCAGCTTGGTTTTGTTCAGGTAAATGCGGCGTATGCGGCGGATCTGCCGTTCCAGGTGGCCGTCGCGGATGTAGCTGCAAAGTGCGGTCTGCTCTGTTTTGGAGGCAAACTGCACAAAGTGTTTTTCATTTTCTGTGTACAGCTGGCTCAGCTTTTCATTCAGTACCATAAAACCGATGCGTATGCCCGGCAGCAGAAGCTTGGAAAAGGAACCCATGTACACCACGTTGTCGTTGCCGGAAATGGCGTAGATCGGCGGCAGCGGCCGGTTGTTGTACATAAAGTCGCTTTCATAGTCGTCTTCAATGATAAGCGCACCTGTTTTTGCGGCGTAGGCCGCCAGTTCGCGCCGGCGCTTCAGTGGCATAACATCGCCGAACCGCGTCATGTGTGACGGCGAAACGTAAATGATGCCGGCGTTTTTGTTGCGGTATGTGACCGGAAACCCAAACTGCCTGAAAATGTTTTCGCCCACGAGAAAGCTTTTGTTTTCCGGCACGGAGACGGTCTGGTTTTTGTCAAGCAGCGCGCACAGCACCAGCAGCAGGTTGTTCACGCCGGCACCGATCACGATGCGCTGCGGCGGGGCGGGCAGGGCACGCCGTTTCATAATGTAGTCGCTCAGTGCCGCGCGCAGTTCATATTCGCCCTGTGTTTCGCCGTAGGAAAGCAGACGCGCGTCGTCTTTCAGCGCGTTTTTAATGTAGCGCCGCCAAAGGCTCAGGTCAAAACTGTCGGGGTCAGCGTTGCCGCTTTGAAAGTCAAACAGTATGTCTTTTTGGGGCTTTTTCGCCGTCTGCTGCAGTGCAGGCGGCGCTTTTTTGTAAGAAACGTAGTAGCCGCTTTGCGGATAAGCCAAAATATACCCGTCCGCCGCCAGGGTGTTGTAGGCGGTAGCTACCGTCGTAACGCTTACGCCAAAGCTTGCGGCCGTTTCCCGAATGGAGGGCAGGCGGTCGTTCGGCTTCATTTGCTCCTGCAGGATTTTTTGCTTGTAAAAGTTGTAGATCGTTTCGTATTTTTTCATAACTGTACTCTAATTTTTGGCTGAAATTGTGTATTTAAATAATTACAGTTCTAGTATATACTGTACTGGAAAGAAATGCAAGGGGGTTCGGCCGTGAAAACTTGTGCAGTCATCAACGACCTTTCCGGCTACGGCAAATGCTCGCTGGGCGCAGCGCTGCCGATTTTGGCCGCCATGCGCGTAGAGGCGCACCCGCTTTTGACCGCGTATTTCACGAACCAGACCGGGTATGACAGCTTTCAGTTTGCCGACCTGACCGGGTTTATGGACGCGGTCTGCACCGAGTGGCAAAAGCTCGGCGCATCGTTTGACGGTATTTTGACCGGTTTCGTGGCCGGTCAGAAGCAGTTTGACGCGATCGAGCATTTTTTGGATCTTTTCAAGAAAAAGCAGACCGTGCTGCTGGTGGACCCGGTCATGGGCGACGGGGGCGAAATGTACGCCACCTACGACCGCGCGATGTGTGACCGGGTCGCACAGCTTTGCCGCCGCGCTGATGTGATCACGCCGAACGAGACGGAACTGCGCCTCCTGACCGGCGAGACCGACATCGAAAAAGGCGCCCGGCGCATGCTGGAAAACGGCGTTTCCTTTGTGGCGGTGACCGGCATCAAGCAAAACGGCAAAATGCTGACAGGTGCGTTTTCGGCACAGGACAGCGCATATTTTGAAACGCGCCGTGTACGCACGCTCGGCGGGCATGACAGTTTTTCCGGCACCGGCGACATTTTTGCGGCGGTTCTGCTTGGCGCCATGCTTGGCGGCACTCCGTTTTTGGACGCGGTAAAGCAGGCCTGTGGGTTTGTGGAAACGGCGCTCAGCGTGTCGTCACCAACGGACCGGAACGACGGCATTGATTTTGAAAAGTGTTTGCATTTGTTATGGGAGGCAGAAAAATATGGCAGTAAAACAAGCGCAGACCAAAAAGTATGACCGTGTGCGTCTTTTAACTTATACAGCCGTTTTGGCCGCGCTTACATTTGCGCTGACCATGGTGCACATCGCGCCGGCGGCGAACGCGGGCTACAGCCATCTTGGCGATGCGGTCATTTACCTTTCGGCCTCCATTTTGCCGTGGCCCTATGCCATGCTTTCCGCCTCTGTCGGCGGGGCGCTGGCAGACCTTGTGTCCGGTTCTGCAAACTGGGCTATTGCTACGATAATCATTAAGGCGCTGAACGTTGTGCCGTTTGCACTGATGCGTATGTGGCTTGAAAAACGCGGGCGTGACCGCAAGATCTTTTCTGTCTGGTCCGTGCCGGCACTGCTGCTCTCCGGCCTTGTCACATTTTTTGGCTATCTTTTGGCAGAAATGGTCATGTACGGTACGCGATTTGCATTTGCAGCTTCGGCCGCGACCGGCTGGATCCAGCCGGTGTTCAGCACAGTCGTCTTTGTGGTGCTTGCGCTGGCGCTGGACCGTGCGGATTTTAAAAAGAAAATACAAATTTCATTTAAGAAATGAGGAATGGATATGGCAGACATCATTTATAAGTACTATGACGGAACGTATGTAAACTTAACGAATAAGTGCCCGTGCGCCTGTTCGTTTTGTATCCGCACCCAGGCCAAAGCGCTTGGCGACGCTGAAAATCTTTTCTTTACAAAAGAGCCTGATTTGGATGAAATCAAGGCGGCTGTCGATGCGCACGATTTTTCCGACACGAAAACCGTTGTGTTTTGCGGCTACGGCGAACCGACCTGCGCGCTGGACAAAATGCTGAAAACGGCCGCTTACATCAAATCCAAGTACCCGGATATGGTCTTTCGCGTGAATACAAACGGCCTGTCCGATCTGATCAACGGCCGCTCCACCGCCAAAGAGATCTGCGAGCATATCGATATTATTTCGATCTCGCTCAATGCACCGACTTCCGAGGAGTATGACGCGATCACGAAAAACATTTACCCCGGCCGCGCGTTTGACGCCATGCTGCAGTTTACGCGTGACTGTGTTGCCTGCGGCAACCGTGTGCGCATGACCGTTGTGGATGTGATCGACCCGGATGAGATCGAACGCAGCCGCCGCGTGGCCGAATCGGTCGGCGCCGAATTCGTGGTGCGCCAGTTTTCCAAGGGCAGATAAAAAATAAGTATTAAGTCTGTCTCTTATACACATCTGACGCTGCCGACGACTTAATAGGTGTAG
>URDW01000173.1 GCA_900546735.1 uncultured Oscillospiraceae bacterium | reverse complement strand
ATTTGCAGCGCATGGAATATACGCCCGGCAACCTTTACAACTTTCACCCCGGTTCGCATGTCGGCCAGGGCGCTGAAAAGGGAATTGAGCTGATCGCAGACGCGCTCAACACCGTTTTGTTCTCCGAAATGACCACCACGGTCCTGCTCGAGACGATGGCCGGCAAAGGTTCTGAGGTCGGCAAAACGTTTGAAGAACTGCGCGCCATCATCGACCGCACGGCGCTTTCTAACAAGCTGGGCGTATGCCTGGACACCTGCCACATCAGCGACGGCGGCTACGATGTGGTGAACGATCTGGACGGTGTTTTGGAGCAGTTTGACCGTGTCATCGGCCTGGACCGGCTGAAAGCTGTGCATCTGAACGATTCTAAAAACCCGCTCGGCGCCCATAAGGACCGCCATGAAAAAATCGGCGAGGGCTACATCGGCCTGGAGGCGATGGAGCGCATCATCAACCATCCGGCGCTGCGGAATCTGCCGTTTTTCCTGGAAACGCCGAATGAGATCGACGGATACGCCAAGGAAATTGCGCTGTTGCGCTCGCTTTATCACGACGAATAAGGTGTATAAGCATGCAAAATTACGATTTTTACCTGTTTGACCTGGACGGCACGCTGACCGATTCGGCCGAAGGCATTTTTAATTCCGTTTCTTATGCCTTGGAAAAAATGCAGCAGCCTGTGCCGCCCCGGGAGGTGCTGGCGCAGTTTTTGGGGCCGCCGCTGGTGCAGTCGTTTGCACAGTTCTGCGGCTTTTCACCCGAGCAATCTGAAGAGGCGGTCAAACTTTACCGCGTTTATTTTACACAGCACGGCATGTGGGAAAACCGCGTGTACCCGGGCGTGGAGAATGTTTTGCAGACACTTTTGCACCGGGGCAAACGGCTGGCCGTGGCGACTTCCAAGCCAGAGCAGTTTGCCAAACAGATTTTGGCACATTTCGGCCTTTCCGATTATTTTGCGCTGATCGCCGGCGCCACAATGGACAATGCGCGCAGCGCCAAGGCCGATGTGATCCGTTATGCGCTGGATGCGCTGCACGCTTCACCGGGGCAGGCTGTTATGGTTGGTGACCGCCGTCATGACGTGCAGGGTGCGGCTGCATGCGGGGTAGACTGTGTCGGCGTGCTTTACGGTTACGGCAGTGAGGAGGAGCTGCGCACGGCCGGCGCAAAGTACTTGGCGCCCACGGTGCAGTCTCTTCAAACGCTGCTTTGCGGTACGGAAGCAAAATGATTTTAGGCAAAAGAAAAAGCAGGATCATCAGATCCTGCTTTTGGTTTTGCCAGGGGTTATTTTAAGAATTTTGTGATTTCCAGCGCTTTGTCGATGTCGCCGTCTACTTTCAGCTTGCCGGTCGTAAAAGCAAGTACCGGGTCAAGTTTGCCGTTGATCAGCTTCATCAGCGTGGTGCCGCTCATCGTGAATGCAGCGTTTCTGTCGTGGTAATCGTAAGGCTCAACGTGCAGCTGTTTGTCTTTGACTTCCACATAGAAAATGCCCTCAGCCTTGCCGGTGATGTTGAACTGGTAAGCCAGCACACCGTCTACCCAGCTGACGTCAGTGTCTTTGAATTTCTCTCTGACTGCTTCCACGATGGATTCATACGTCATTGCCGCCATAATCCTATACCTCCTGTTTATGATAGGTATATTTTACCACAATCGCTTTGTCGCTTCAAGCCAAATTATGACGAATAAAACATACATTATGCAGCCGATTTTGTTAAATTTAGCGTGTTTTTACTTGTCTTTTGCCCGAAAGATCGCAGCAACGATCAGCCCGGACATCATGGCCACGGTCACGCCGGCGGCGCACGCGCTTAAGCCGCCGGTGATCACGCCCAGAAACCCGTCTTTTTGAATGGCCTCTTTCACGCCCTTGGCCAGGGAATTGCCGAACCCGGTCAGCGGCACCGTAGCGCCGGCGCCGGCAAATTCTACAAGCGGTTCATAAAGGCCCAGTCCGCCCAGTATAACGCCCAGAACGACAAAGGTCACCAGAATTTTAGCCGGTGTCAGTTTTGTGTAGTCGATCAGCAGCTGCCCGATCACGCAGATCAGGCCGCCGATCAGAAAAGCTTTTAAAAAGATCATAAAAAATCACCTGCGCTTATTGTTTGTGCGCAGGTGATTTTTTATACATGTTCAGCCTTGGTCGATCGGGTTTTTGTTATTCGTTTTTGCGGGGCGGCCGTATTTTTCTTCAAAACCGGGGTTGATGTAGTCTTCGATCACGCGGCCGTCGCTGATGCGGATCACACGCTCGCTCTCTTCAGCGATTTCGTTGTTGTGCGTAATGACCACTACGGTTTTGCCCTCATTTTTCAGCTCGTGCAGCATGCGCATAACGTCTTTTGTGGAGCGCGTGTCCAAATTGCCGGTCGGTTCGTCGGCCAGGATCACGGGCGGACGTGCGGCAATGGCGCGCGCAACAGCTACGCGCTGCTGCTGGCCGCCGCTCATCTGTGAGGGCAGGTGGTGCATGCGTTCACCAAGGCCAACGCGTTCCAGCGCATCCATGGAGATGCGGCGGCGCTCCTCTTTTTTCATACCGCGGTAGATCAGCGGCAGCTCCACGTTTTCAAGCGCGGTCAGCGAGGTGATCAGGTTGAAACCCTGAAAAATAAAGCCGATCTCTTTGTTGCGGATCTCGCTCATCTGGTCGTCGGTCAGGTTGTCTGCCAGCTGGCCGTTGATGTAGTATTCGCCGGAGGTCGGCGTGTCCAGCAGACCCAGCATGTTCATCAGCGTAGACTTGCCGGAGCCGGACTGGCCGATGATGGCTACGAATTCACCCTCGTCGATCGTGATGCTCACACCGTCCAGGGCGTTGACCTGGTTTTCGCCGGGGTTGTAAATTTTATAAACGTTTCGAACGTCGATCAAATGCATAAAATAACCTCTATTACTAAATGTATATATAGATATTACATATCGTTCCCAAAAAAGTCAAGGGATTTTGCATAGAAATAACAAATTGTTAAAAAATAAGACCGGGTGAAAAATATGAGCATTTCTAAAAAGGATTATAAAAAAATGACCGAAAAGGCAAGCCCCGGTTCTCCGGTTTTAAAAAACTGCATTAATGCGTTTCTGTTTGGCGGGGGTATTTGCGTGTTCGGCCAGCTTCTAAATACGCTGTTTACCATGGCGGGCTGTAATGAAAAAGAAGTGGCGGCCGCCACGCCGTGCGTTATTGTGATCATTACGGCCATTTTGACCGGCCTCGGTGTATTTGATAAAATTGCCCGTGTCGCGGGCGCCGGTACGATCGTGCCGATCACCGGCTTTGCCAACAGCGTCGTTTCGTGTGCGCTGGAGTTTAAGCCGGAAGGCTTTATTTTGGGCACGGCCGCCCAGATGTTCACCATCGCCGGGCCGGTCATCGTCTACGGCGCCGGCGCATCTGTCCTTTACGGACTGATCATTTATTTCTTTGGGCTTTACTGAAAAAGCGTGCCGAAAAAGGCACGCTTTTTTAATAATCATTTTTCACTTTTAACAGCAGGG
>URDW01000172.1 GCA_900546735.1 uncultured Oscillospiraceae bacterium | reverse complement strand
GCGTCAGATGTGTATAAGAGACAGGTATATTGCCGCCAGCTCACCGAACTGCTGACCAACTACGGCGAAATTTTCTGTGTCTGGCTGGACGGTGCCTGCGGCTCTTATATGGACAATAAACCGAAACAGCACTATGATTTTGACCGCATCTATGCCCTTGTGCGTGAATTGGCACCGAATGCCGTGATTTCCAACTGCGGGCCGGACATACGCTGGGTCGGCAATGAGGGCGGCATCGCCCGGAAAAGTGAATGGAATGTGGTGCCGGCTTTTGCCTGCGACACCCAGTCGATCGCTGAACATTCGCAGCACGCGGATGGGGAAGACATGGTCAAAAACAGCAGTGATATCGTTGCTTCTGACCTGGGCAGCCGCAAGTTCCTGGCCGGATATGATGAATTTATGTGGTACCCGGCGGAGGTGGATGTTTCGATCCGTCCGGGCTGGTTTTACCATAAAGCGCAGGATGCCATGGTGCGCAGTTTGGACAATCTTTTGAAAATTTATTACACATCGGTCGGCGGCAATTCTTTTTTGCTTTTGAATGTTCCGCCGGATAAGCGCGGTCTCATTTGCGAGCAGGATGCTGAAACGCTGCGCCGGCTCGGTGCGCATTTGGCAAAGTCACGCGATCAAATCGTGGATGTGGTTTCTGTTTCTGCACCGCAAGCGGTCGAGGGCTGCGGCTGTGACAATCTGCTGGAATACAGCTACAGTGGCGAGACGGGTGATCCGCTTGCCTATTATATGCCGGAAAGGGAAGCCCAAAGTTATACGCTGACCTTTCAGCTGGACAAGCCGCATAGCATCAACCGTGTGCAGTTGATCGAGAACACTGCATTTTCACAGCGGATCGAAGCGTTTTCCGTCTATGTGTACCAAAACGGGCACCGAAAAAAGGTCTACGATGGCACGACTGTCGGCTTTGGGCGTATTGCCGTATTTGCCCATGCGGTCGAAACAGACCGGGTCGAGATCGTGCTCACGTCTGTGCGCAAACGGCCTGTTCTGGAGTTTGTGGGCATTTACCGCGACAACGGTTACCGCATGAAAAAGTCGTTTTTAGAGCCTTTGAAGCTTTGGCTGCATCAAAAAAATTACGAGTTTTATGTTGCGCGCGAGAATAAAAAAAGAAAGGCAAAATAGTGCACAAGTCCGTAAAAACAGATATAGCAAAAGTGAACCGGTCCAGAAAAAATAGATAATAGACAAAGCCCCCTGATGTAGGAAAATAAATACATCAGGGGGCTAAACTGTGCAAAAAAGAAGTTACACGCCTGTGCAGGAAGTATTACCTTACCGGAAATCGCGGCGATGATTCAGGCGGGAAAAGTCAGAAAGCAATAGCAGAGTATTTTAGGTTCAAAGATGAGTATGTGGTAAAAAGAACTGCTGAAACGAGAACGCCGCAAGCAAAGAAAACAGGCCGCAGGAATCACGACTCTTTTGAGGCCTCTCGAAGTGGTTAGATTTACTGTCTGAAATTCGCCTCTCCGGGAAATGGGAACAGATGAGGCAGCAGCTTTACAAGTATGGGAATCTGCCCAATCGCCAGTTCCATGCTGAAAAGCCGAATTCTGGATGGTGCAGATATTTTTTACATTCAGACAACAGTGGTGCTCTACCTCTTCATGATCCGTGACCTCTACGACAACAGTATTGTTGCTTACAAAACCGGGACACAGCAGACGGTGAATTCGGTGCCGGATACTATCCGGCAGCTCTTCGGAAAGAAAAGAGGGCCGCCGCAGAGTTGCAGCTCCACAGCGACCAAAGGCTTCAGCATATTTCCCGAGCGTCTACACGATATGGGGCAGAGTAGGACACCGGGTCAATTATTTGTGTTTAGTTTTTCAGGCTATGCAGCGGCGCCGGGATACGGCCGCCGCGGTGGATGAATTTGGCGGGCACTTTTGTGCTGACCGCCATGACAGGGGCGCTGCCCAACAGGCCGCCGAATTCCAGTTCGTCGCCAACGTTTTTACCGATTGCCGGGATCACACGGACTGCCGTTGTTTTGCCGTTTACCATACCGATTGCCGCTTCGTCGGCAATAATGCCCGAAATCACTTCGGCCGGCGTGTCGCCCGGAATAGCGATCATATCCAGACCGACCGAACAAACTGCCGTCATCGCCTCCAGTTTTTCAATGGAGAGCGCGCCGGCTCTTGCTGCATCGATCATGCCGGCATCTTCAGAAACGGGGATAAAGGCACCGGAAAGGCCGCCCACGCTGGAAGATGCCATGACGCCGCCTTTTTTCACAGCGTCGTTCAGCATGGCAAGGCAGGCCGTTGTGCCGGCGCCGCCGCATTGTTCCACACCGATCTCTTCCAGAATGTGCGCCACGCTGTCGCCGACGGCAGGCGTTGGGGCAAGCGAAAGGTCTACGATGCCAAACGGTACGCCAAGGCGTTTGGAGGCTTCAGTGCCGACGAGCTGACCCATTCGCGTTACTTTGAATGCGGTCTTTTTGATCAGCTCCGCTACTTCATTAATACTGTACTCCGGGTGTTTGGCCAGCGCGCTGCGCACAACGCCCGGGCCGGAAACGCCAACGTTGATAACGCAGTCCGCTTCGCCTACGCCGTGGAAGGCACCGGCCATAAACGGGTTATCTTCCGGCGCGTTGCAAAATACGACCAATTTGCCGGCGCCGATACAGTCGTTGTCTTTTGTAAGCTCTGCCGTTTTGCGAATGGCTTTGCCCATCATGGCAACGGCGTCCATGTTAATGCCGGCTTTGGTCGAGCCAATGTTGACAGAGGAGCAAAGGTGTTCTGTTTGCGCCAGCGCTTCGGGAATGCTCTCGATCAGGGCGAGGTCGCCGGCGGCAAATCCTTTTTGCACCAAAGCAGAGTAACCGCCGATAAAATTGACGCCGATCGTCTGCGAAGCTTTTTCAAGCACTTTTGCATAAAGCACCGGGTCGCCGCCGCTGATGCCTGCCATAATCGCAATGGGCGTCACGCTGACGCGCTTGTTGATGATCGGAATGCCGTATTCCTTTTCGATCTGTTCGCCGGTCGCAACCAGTTTTTCAGCTTTTTTGCAGATTTTGCTGTAAATTTTGTCGCAGCTTTTCTGGATGTCGCTGTCACCGCAGTCAAGCAGGGAAATACCCATGGTGATCGTGCGGATGTCCAGGCATTCATCCTGAATCATAGTAATGGTCTCTAAAATGTCGTTTGTGTTAATCAAGGCGCGCCCTCCGATCAGATCCTGTGCATAGAATTGAAAATGTCTTCGTGCATGATGTGGATGGACAGACCGCGTGTTTCACCCAGCTTTGCCGCCTTGTCGGAAAAATCCGTAAAAGATGCGTTGAGCCTTGAAACGTCAGCGATCATGATCATGCAGAACATATCCTGCAGAACAGACTGTGAAACGTCCTCGATATTTGCATTAAATTCGGCGCATATGGCCGAAACGTCCGCCAGAATGCCGACGGTGTCTTTACCAACAACTGTAATAACCGCTTTCATAGGTTTACCTCCTAAAATTCATATCGTATTACTGTCTCTTATACACATCTGACGCTGCCGACGACT
>URDW01000171.1 GCA_900546735.1 uncultured Oscillospiraceae bacterium | reverse complement strand
GAGATCGCTCAGTGTCTCGTGGGCTCGGAGATGTGTATAAGAGACAGGTATGGGATTGCCTGCCTTGCGGTGCGCATTTACCAGCACGCGGTGTCCAAAAAGCAGCTTTATGTGCTTTCGGTCCGCTGCGGTGAAAAAAGCGCGCAGCTCACGGCGCTGTCCGATACCGGCAATAAGCTGCGCGAGCCGTTTTCCGGCAAGCCGGTCATTATTGCTGAAAAAAGCCGCGTCTTTCTGCTCTCGCGCGGCCGGCCGCTGCGCATCGTGCCGTTTGATACCATCGGCGGGCGCGGCCTCATGGAGTGTTTTCAGCCGGAAAGCGTCACGGTCGTTTCGCGAGGCAAATCGTTTGAAATACACGACGTTTACATAGCGCTTTCGGATATGGATTTTTCCAAAAAGCCGTTCAACGCCATTTTTAACCCTGTGATTTTACGCGACTGAGGTGTTTTTTATGTTTCAAAAGCTGATGAATTTTCTGCGCCGGCTCTTCGGCGTCAGCGATGTGTACTATGTAGGGGGCTTCGAGTCGTTGCCGCCGCCGCTTTCCAAAAAAGAGGAAGAAAAGATCATGCAGCAGCTGCGCGACGGCAACGAGGAGAACCGCGAACTTCTGATCGTGCACAATCTGCGCCTGGTCGTTTACATAGCTAAAAAATTTGAAAGCAAGTCGGCCGCAACGGAAGATCTGATCTCCATCGGCACGATCGGCCTGATGAAGGCCGTGCGCACATTTGACCCGAATAAAAACATCAAGCTTGCCACTTATGCCTCGCGCTGCATTGAAAATGAGATTCTGATGCACCTGCGCAAAGTGTCGGGCAGTAAGACGGAGATTTCGTTTGACGACCCGCTCAGTGTGGACTGGGACGGCAATGAACTGCTTTTGTGCGACATTCTCGGCAGTGAGCCGGACGAGATCTCCAGGAACGTGGAGTATGAGGACGAAAAGCGCCTGCTGTGCGATGTGGTGAACGCGCTGCCGGAGCGTGAGCGCGACTTGATGAACAAGCGTTTCGGCTTGAACGGGGAAAAGGAGCACACGCAAAAACAGCTGGCCGATCTTCTCGGCATTTCACAAAGCTATATTTCCCGCTTGGAAAAGCGTATTCTGGAAAAGATACGGCGTGAAATGCTGCGCTTGTTGTAAAAAAGACAGACCTGTTTTTCATGAACAGGTCTGTCTTTTTATAGGTATCATTGGTTGATGTCAGCTTTTTCTGCGCGGTAAATGACGGTGCTGCCGTTTTGGTAAAGGATCTTTACCGTCTGAAATCCGGCGGCTTTCATAAGCTCTGTCTGGTGCTCTGCGGTCAGCGGAATGTCCACATGGATCCACACATCTTCGGGCAGGCGGCTGGCTTGGCGTTTTTGTGCGCGGTAGGCCAGGCAAAGCGCCTCTTCCTCCTCGCAGCAGGCAGTGTAATCACATTCTATGTAGTATCCGCCGGGGCGCAGCGCCTGAAAAATTTTGCGGTAAAGCGCCTTTTTCTCATCGTATGTAAAGTGGTGCAGCGTTTCAAAAGAGAGCGCGGCGTCATACTGCGTTTTTTCAAACGGGTATTTTGTGTAATCAGCGCGAACGAGTTCTAGGTTTTTGCCTTTAAAATTTTCCTGAAGCTTTTGCAGCATTTCAGCAGACAAATCAATACCGGTCACCTTTGCGTTTGGAAAACGTGCAAAGATGGCTTTCAGCTCCAGCCCGGTACCGCAGCCAAGGTCTAAAAGCGTCTGCACTCCGTCGTCGAAAAAGTCGGCAATGTGCGCATATTCTTCGCCCCATTGCGACAGGTGGCGGTCTTCATAAATGTGCAAGCGTGCGGCAAAAAAGCTGCCCATTTCTTCAGCCGGTGTGTTTTGGTTTTCCTGCATCCATGTTTTCAATGCGGTCATGTACGCGCCGATCTCCTGCGGCGTGCGAATTTTGTTTTCCATTTTTCTCCTTTACTTGTATGCTACAAAGAAAAATCTTCTGAATTTCAAAATCACTTCACCGCTTGCGGTAAAGGGGTAGGCGCTTTTTACTTTGGTTAAAATTTCGTTTTTAAATTCTGTCTTCTGCTTTTCGTCAAGCACATCTAAATAGGGGCGCAAACGTGTGCCGCGCACCCATTCGATCAGCTGAACATGGGACGGCATGGCGTGGTAGTACACGGTTTCCCATATTTCAAAGCTGCTGGAACAGGAAGACAGAATATCAAAGTAGGCTTGCGGGGCAAGCGTATCGTTTTTTTCAAAATATACGTTTTCAAAATTCCATTTGGAATCAGCCGCCACATCTTTGATGATTTGAAACAGCGGCTCTTTTTGATTCATAGGCATTTGCACTGCCAATACACCGCTTGCCGTCAGTTTCTGCATTAGCGCCGGGATCAGGGTTTCATGATCCGGGATCCATTGCAGGCAGGCGTTTGAAAACAGCAGGTCATAGCTTCCTGTCAGGTTTTCTGCACTGCAAACCGAGAAGTCCAGACCGGTATATTTTTCCTTTGCTTTTTCAATCATGCTTTCGGAGGTGTCGATTCCTTTTATTTTTGCCTGCGGAAAAACACTTTGTAAAACAGCCGTACTGTTGCCGGGGCCGCAGCCGATGTCTACAATCGTTTTGGCGCCGCAATCTCTTACACGGCCTGCAAGGTCGATCGCCGGCTGTGTGCGCTGCTTTTTGAACAATAGGTATTTTTCAGGGTTCCAGTCAGACATGGTGCATCTCTCCTTTAACATTAATATTACTTGTATCCGTTTATTCGACGTTGCGTGTTGCTTTCTTAAAAAAAATTTAGCTTGAAACCTTCGTGCGTATTTTGAAAACCGAGTTTTTTGTAAAAGCGGTGTGCATCTGTTCTTGTTTTGTTGGAAGTTAACTGAACGATGGCACACCCGTTCTTTTTGGAAAATGCAATCGCGTATTCCATCAGCTGTGTCCCGACCCCGGAATTTCGCTTGTTTTTTGCGACCCGGATATTTTCGATCGTTGCCCGCTTGCTGCCTTTGTGCGACAGGTACTGCGTAAAAGTTATTTGCAAGTTCCCAATGACATGTTCGCCGTCGCACGCAACCAGTAAAATGTTGTTTGGATCGTTGGCAATTCTGTTAAATGCTTCTGTATAACACTTTGGCAGCGGTACTGCGTATTCTTCACGAATGCTTCCAAGCGCATCGTCGCTCATCAGTTGAATGATCTGCGGCAAGTCGGCTGGTGTAGCTTCTCTTATTACAAGTCCGGGCATGGCATGAACTCCCAATATTATAGCTTTTTACTGGATTTTTTGTGGATTGTCTTATCTATTATAGCATACAGCGGTTTCTTTTTCTACCGACTTTCAAAAAGCAAAACGGCTCCGGTTTTCTTGTGTCCAGGAAACCGGAGCCGTTTATTGTTGGGGGTTAAGCCGATATGGATAAATATTAAAGTGTTTTGCAGGTGTGATTTATGTAACGGTTTACCACAAGGCCGCTTGGGCAGTATGACGGCTTTTAAATTTCTGAAACAATGTCGGTTTTTTGCCCTTTGCTTTTATGAACAGCTGTCTTTGACCTGCTGCAGCAAGCTGCGCTTGACTTCCCACAGCTTTTTGGAAAGGTCAACATAATATGTGTGCGGGTTTTCAA
>URDW01000170.1 GCA_900546735.1 uncultured Oscillospiraceae bacterium | reverse complement strand
GTTCAAGGACGGCAGCGGTTATCTGGAGCTGGCCACGACCCGCCCGGAAACGCTGCTCGGCGATACGGCTGTGGCGGTCAACCCGGCCGATGAACGCTACAAGGACCTGGTCGGCAAAACGGTCATTCTGCCGATCGTGCACCGTGAGATCCCGGTGATCGCCGACGATTATGTGGATATGGAATTCGGTACCGGCGTCGTAAAAATTACGCCGGCACACGACCCCAACGACTTTGAGGTCGGCCGCCGCCACAATTTGGAGATCATCGACGTGATGACGCCTGACGCACACATCAAAGACGGCTGGGGCCGTTACAGCGGCATGGACCGTTATGAGGCACGCAAAGCCATCGTGGCGGATCTGGAGGCCGAAGGCGCACTGCTGCGGACGGAGGACTACAGCCATAACGTGGGCACCTGCTACCGCTGCGGCACCTCCATTGAACCGCGCGTTTCCATGCAGTGGTTTGTGAAAATGGAACCGCTGGCCGGCCCGGCGATCGACGCTGTGCGAAACGGCGACATCCGCCTGATCCCGGAGCGCATGAATAAAACGTATTATAACTGGATGGAAAACATCCGCGACTGGTGCATTTCGCGCCAGCTCTGGTGGGGTCACCGCATTCCGGCGTGGTACTGTGACGACTGCGGCGAACTGATGGTCAGCGAAACGGAGGTGCACGCCTGCACCAAGTGCGGCAGCACACACATCCATCAGGATCCGGACACGCTGGACACCTGGTTCAGCTCAGCGCTGTGGCCTTTCTCCACACTCGGTTATCCGGAAGAGACGCCGGAACTCAAATATTTCTATCCGACCGACACGCTGGTCACCGGCTACGACATCATCTTTTTCTGGGTGGCGCGCATGATTTTTTCCGGGCTTGAGCATATGGGCGAAGTGCCATTTAAAAACGTGCTGTTCCACGGCCTTGTGCGCGACGCGCAGGGCAGAAAAATGAGCAAGTCGCTCGGCAACGGCATTGACCCGCTTTTGGTGATCGATGAATACGGCGCGGATGCGCTGCGCTTTACGCTGGCGACCGGCAACACGCCCGGCAACGATATGCGCTTTTCGGAGGACAAGGTCAAGGCCTCGCGTAATTTCGCCAATAAGCTTTGGAACGCTGCGCGCTTTGTGCTGATGTATCTCGGCCAGGACGCCGCTGTGCAGCCGCTGCCGCAGGAGCTGGCGCTGGAGGATAAATGGATCCTTTCCAAGTACAATACGCTGGTGCGCCAGGTCACGGACAATCTGGAAAAATTTGAGCTCGGCATTGCCGTGTCCAATCTTTATGATTTTATTTGGGATGTCTTCTGCGACTGGTATATTGAAATTGCCAAGATCCGTCTGCAGTCTGATGATGAAAAAGCCGCATCCTGTGCCAAAGCCGTGCTGGTGCATGTGCTGACCGGCATCTTAAAGCTTTTGCACCCGTTTATGCCGTTTATTACCGAGGAAATCTATCAGGCGCTGCCGCACGATACTGCGTCGATCATGATTTCTTCCTGGCCGCAGTATGATGAAAAACTTGTTTTTGCACAGGAAGAGGCCGAGATGGAAATGATCATGGATGCCATCCGCGCCATCCGCAACCGCCGTGCCGAGATGAATGTGCCGCCGTCCAAAAAGGCGCTGGTACAGATCGAAACAGCGAAGACGGATGTGTTTACACGCGGCATCCCGTTTTTCAAGCGCCTTGCCTATGCTGCCAATGTGGAGATCGGCGAAACATTGAACCCGGACGAAAAGTCGGTCACGGCCGTCACAAATGACGCGAAAATCTTTATCCCGCTCGGCGACCTTGTGGATCTGGAGGCGGAAAAGAAACGCCTCGACAAGGAAATGGCCGCTGCCTCGGAAAAACTGGAGCGTTTGGAAAAGAAGCTTGCAAACGCCGGCTTTGTACAAAAAGCGCCCGAAAAAGTGGTGGAGCAGACGAAAAAAGAGGCAGACACCGTGCGTGAAAAGATCGAAATGCTGCGCCATTCGATCGAAAATCTTGGTGTTTAAACATGACTTATGAATCAGCGCTGCATGCGCTGCTGCACGATTCAAGTCCCGGTATTTTGCCGGGACTTGAACGCATTGAAACGCTGCTGCACCGCCTCGGTGATCCGCAGAATGATTATAAGGTGATCCATGTCTGCGGCACCAACGGCAAGGGTACTGTCAGTGCGCTCCTTGCCCGTTCGCTGCAGGCGGCCGGCTATACGGTGGGCCTGTTTACTTCTCCTTATGTGGACGATTACCGCGAACAGATCCAGGTGAACGGCCATTATATCGGTAAGCAGGAGTTTGCCGACTGTTTTGCCGCCTTGCAGGGGCAGGGCAGTGCGTTTGAAAAACTGACGGCCATGATGTACCTTTACTTTTCCCGCCGCCGGGTCGACTGGGCAGTCGTGGAATGCGGCATGGGCGGTAAAAACGATTCTACAAACGTTTTGGCGCATCCGGCGCTTTGTGTGTTTACGTCGATTTCGCTGGATCACACCGCCTTTTTGGGCAATACGGTCGAAGAGATCGCGCGTGAAAAGGCCGGTATTTTAAAGCCGGGCTGCCGTGCAGTGGTTTATCCCGAAGAACCGGCGCAGACGGTTTTGCAAAACATATGCCGCCGGCAGGGCATTGCCTGCTATTCGCCGCCGGATCAGGGCGATTTTCGCAAAAACAACTTTGAAACAGCGCGTCTTGCGCTGTCATTGCTCGGCGTGTCGTCTATTGTGCCTTATTCGCAGCTGCCCGGCCGGCTTGAAAAGATCGGCCGCTTTTTGCTGGATGGTTCACACAATCCAGCCGCTGCCAGGGCACTGGCGCAGTCGCTTCCGGACGGACGGTGCATTACGGCAGTTGTTGCCATGATGCGCGACAAGGACTGCGAAAAATACCTGCAAACGGTTTTGCCGCACTGCAGCCGCGTGATCGTCACCTCCTGCGGGGAGGCGCGTTCTATGCCGGCTGAAGAGCTGCACCGCATCGCCGAAAGGTTTTGTTCAGACTGCGTGTCTGTTGCCGCGCCGCAGGACGCGCTGGCGCTTGCGCAGCAGTCGGCAGAGGACATGATTTTGGTGTGCGGTTCGTTTTATCTTTGCCGCGCCCTGCGAAAAAATATTTTGTCTCTATAGTTCGTCATATTTTTTAAAGACGCTGTGTTATTTTTTTAAAAGTAACACAGCGTCTTTTGCTGTTTGGAGGGAAGTTTCATGGGCGTGACGATCAAGTCTGCCGGCGACACGCTGGTCGTTTATTTAAGCGGAGAGATCGACCATCACTCCGCCGTGCCGATCCGTCAAAAGATCGACGATGTCATTACGGTCAATAAGCCAAAATATCTGATCCTGGATTTTAAAGGGGTCAGTTTTATGGATTCAAGCGGCATCGGCCTGGTCATGGGCCGCTACAGAACGCTGCTCAGCTGCCATGGGCAGCTCGAGATCCGCAACGTTTCACACCAGACCAAAAAGGTAATGGAGCTTGCGGGCCTTTCATCAATCGCAACGATCAAGGAGAAAAGCAATGAAGTCTAAAAACGAAATGAAGCTGACGATCGATTCGCGCAGCGCAAACGAGGGCTTTGCCCGTGTGGTCGTGTCGGCCTTTGCGGCACAGCTCGATCCCACTTTGGAGGAACTGGCCGACCTGAAAACCGCTGTGTCCGAAGCGGTCACAAATTCCATCATCCACGGTTATAAGGACACGTTCGGCAA
>URDW01000169.1 GCA_900546735.1 uncultured Oscillospiraceae bacterium | reverse complement strand
CGTCGGCAGCGTCAGATGTGTATAAGAGACAGGCCCCGCATGCGGCAGCGATAACAAAGGCAGCGCAGATTGCCACCGTCGCCGTAAAGATTCAAAAGATCCGGGTACACATAAGCGATCTTCAGCATCATTCGTAAAACGCCTCTTTCCCAAACTTCTGCGCAAATGCCGGGCGCAGGCGCATCATGGCCGTATAGGTCGGCACGATGTAAAAATCATTTTCGCTTTCTGCGGCCGTGCGCAAAATCAGGCCGTCTTTTTCAAAATCCAGCAGGCAGATGTTCTGCGCCTCAAACCCCATAAGCTTCAGGCAAAGCGCCATGTCGTAAGCGCGCCGGCCGCTGACATACACGCGGCGAAGCGGCACACCGGCGCGCAGCAGCGGCGAATAGTCCACATCGTAGATCCACGAAACGTCGCGCCCGTCCGCCGCCAGGTCGTTCAGACAAAAGCAAATGTCAAACGGCCTTTGGCTTTTGGCGATCTGCGCATTCACAAGCGAAAAGCCGGCCGGATTTTTCACCAGAAGCATACGGATCTGGTGCGTAGATGCAGCAAAGGTCTCGTTGCGGCCAAACGCACCTGAAAATGTTTCCAGCGCGCGGAAGATGATGCTTTCCGGCAGCTTTGCACAGTGAAGCGCCGCAGCAGCAGCCAGCGCATTATATACATTATAGATACCGGGCAAATTGATGCGCACATGCCGCACACTGCCGGGCAAGTGTATTTCTGCTGTGCTGCTTTGGGCCTGCAGGCCGAAAAGCGCTGAAACGTAAGCGTCCGGCCTGCGGCGCTGATAGCCGCAGTTTGGGCAAGAAAAGCCGCCGAGCTGCGCATAAGTTCGGTAGGTGTAACGGTAAGGCTCGCCGCAGAAAATGCAGCGTACCGCATCAGACGGCACATTGCCCGGGAAATGCCCGCAGACCGCCTGCTCCATACCAAATGTAAACACGCGCCCGTGCACCGCACGCGAAAGCGAAAATGTCAGCGGGCAGTCGCCGTTTAGCACCACCGTGCTTTGGGGACATTTCTGTACCGAACGGCGCAGCACCGAAAGTGTGTGCGCCACCTCGCCGTAGCGGTCAAGCTGGTCGCGAAACACATTGGTCACCACGATCACATCCGGCTGCAGAAAATCTGACACCGACAAAAAAGCGTTTTCGTCACACTCGATCACGGCATAGTGCCGCCGTATCTGCCCTTTTAACGTGCAGTTTTGAATAAAAGCCGTTGCGATGCCGGTGATCAGATTGGCGCCGGAGCGGTTCAGAAAATACGGCGTTTTGCTCAGTACGAACGCGCGCTCGATCATGCGGCAGACGGTCGTTTTGCCGTTGGTGCCGGTCACCAAGATCACCCTGACGCCTTGCGACAGTTTTTTTAAAATGCGGCTGTCAAAAAGCAGCGCCACACGCCCGGGCAGCGTGGTTGCGCCGCGCTTTAAAATTTTTAAAAGAAAAGCCGTCAGCTTGGCGGCCAAAAGCGCTAAAAATTTCATATGTTCTGCACATCCACCTTTTGTGTCTATAAAAATTGTATTTATTTCGGCAGACATATATGATAAAATAAAGTGAGGTGATCCGAATGATTGAGAAATGGCTGGAAGTCGTAAAAAAAGCCGGCGCGATCGTTTTGCGTGCGCACGGCGACAAAGGCATCCGCCAAAAATCCGGCGCGACCGATTTGGTGACACAGTACGACGTAGAAGTGCAGAATTTTTTGACCGAAAAGCTCTCGGCGCTTGTGCCTGGCTGCAGCTTTTTCGGCGAAGAGGGCGCCGGCAACAAAACGCTGACAGACGGCTGGTGCTTTATTATCGACCCGATCGACGGCACGACAAATTTTATAAAAGGCTACGGCCACTGCTGCGTATCCGTTGGCCTGGCCAAAGACCGGGAAATGGTCTGCGGTGCGGTGTTTGACCCGTTTGCAAATGAACTGTTTTACGCAGAGAAAGGAAAGGGCGCATTTTTAAACGGCCGGCCGATCCGCTGTTCAGACTGCGACCTCAGCAAAGCGCTGGTCACGTTCGGCACCTGCCCCTACGAACACGAACTGGCCGACAAAACGTTTGACACAGCGAAAAAGCTTTTTTTGAACAGCCTGGAGATCCGCCGCGGCGGCAGCGGCGCACTCGACATTTGCTATGTGGCCAGCGGCAAATGCGATTTGTACTTTGAATACATTTTGCGGCCGTGGGACTTTGCGGCGGCCACGCTGATTTTACAGGAAGCCGGCGGCCTGGCCATGACGACCGACGGCGCACCCATTGATTTTTCCAAGACCAGCAGCTACCTTTGCGGCAACGAAAAAACGACAAGAGCCTTTTTTGAACTGACCGAAAAATCATAAAACAACAAACGATAAAAAACACCGTCGGCGCACAGGCAAACCTGCGCGCCGACGGTGTTTATCATGGCGTGAATGGCATCAACAAAATCAATATGCGTTACTGACAACATGGTGATGCTCTGGTTAGAATAAACTAACCATAATCAGTATACCAAATCCTACTGCCCTATGTCAAGTTTTAAAGCGAAAGAATCTGAAGGCCGAACATTTTACAGGCGCGGCTTGAAATTTTAAAGTGCGGCGTGTATAATAAAATAGAAAGTACATGTTTGCCGCAAAAGCAGACAGCGAAAGCAGTGATCGAATGAAAATCCTTGAATCCGCAGAAAACTACTTGGAAACGATTCTCGTTTTGCACAACCGCAAAGGCCAGGTGCGCTCCATTGACATTGCCAATGAACTGGAGTTTTCCAAGCCCAGCGTCAGCGTGGCCATGAAACGGCTGCGCGAAAACGGCTATATCACCATGGATTACGACGGCTATATTGAACTGACCGACGCCGGGCGCAGAATTGCCGATTCGGTTTACGACCGCCACACCACACTGACCGAGTGCCTGACGCGCATTGGCGTGGACCCGAAAACAGCGGCAGAAGATGCCTGCCGTGTAGAGCACGTCATCAGCGAAGAAACGTTCCACGCCATCAAAACCCACCTGAAAACAGCAGCCGCACGCAATAACGAGGCAGAAGCATAAAGAAAAAGCCATAACAAAAGCACCGCATACAAAAATGTGCGGTGCTTTTATTATTCAAAACACATGCGTGCCCTTATACCAGGTCGGAATATCCAGCTTAAACCCGTCCCACCACTGTATTTGACAGGCATTTACTTTTCTGGCTGTCGCCACCTCCGTTTCGCCGAACCGAACTGCCCACGGCAGATGCGAGATCATGGATTCAGCCGCGTAAAACTTGAGTATTGCAAAGAAATCCGGCGGCACTTCATCCTCAAAATAGCCATTAATGAGCCCGGTCTCAAAATAAGGGCTTTGCATTACATTCCAACAAAACGGCTTCAGGTCATCATAGGGATCGCCAACACCGTTTTTATCGAAATCGATCACACCGATGCGGTCGTCCTGCACGATCATATTGCCCAGATGGTAATCGCCGTGGCAAAAGACCTGCGGCCGGTCTTTCATCAAAAACACATGGCTTTTATAGTAATCCAAAATTTCTTCCTGCAACGGGATCCTGCGGGGACAAAGCTGCATATGCTTCCTCCGAATACGGCTTTATTTTGGCAAGCCGCAAGACCCTGCACAAACCGGTAGAAAACGCCCGAAAAAAATTTCGGGCGTTGAGACTGTCGAAAAAGCCGGTTGGACCGCGCGTAGAAAAATTTTGAAAATAGACTTCTGTTTTTCTCAAGCAGAAAAGCATCTTGCACTC
>URDW01000168.1 GCA_900546735.1 uncultured Oscillospiraceae bacterium | reverse complement strand
AGATCGCTCAGTGTCTCGTGGGCTCGGAGATGTGTATAAGAGACAGGTGTCGCTTACCGCATCTTACGATGATGAAGCTGCAAGTGGATTAGGACTAACTGTGGATATTTTTGATGTGCAAAACTTGTCTGAAGTTAAAAGCTTTTCTGTTGCACTGGATGAGGATATAGCGGTTTGGTTTACAGAAGATATGTGGCCGTATCCGTTTATGTATGACGGTGCTATGATTACTACTGACCTTTTAGGCTATACGGCATCCATGTATGATTTTTATTCTCAGGAAATTTCTATTAATACAGACACTGAGTCCATAAACATGTCCACTTACGATGGCCTGCTTGTAAGGCCGGCGCGTGATGAGAGGTTCACATTACTAGCAACAGGGGATGATTCATCCATAACAGTCTATTATGAAAAAATTGTTTCGTAAATAAGGAGAAAAATATGACTTGCAAAAATTGCGGAAGTGAAATCAAAAGCGGTGCGCGGTTTTGCACCAACTGCGGTGCGCCGGTTGAACAGCAGCCGGTCGCACAGTCTGTATCCGATATAGCAACAGAATCTGCGCAGCATTCCTTTGATGTAACAGGTGAGATCCCGTCAGAGCAGATGGGCGTTCATGAAACAGTTGCAGCAAATGCGCAAACCGCTGCGGATACGTCAAAAAAGAAAAAGCTGGTCATGATCGCTTCGGCTGCTGCCATTGCAGTGATTGCGGTCGTGGCATTGGTTTTGGCGATTACCAGCATGACTGCCGCCAACGATTTAAAACAGGCGATCGACGCAAAAGACGCTTACCAGGTGAACAGTGTGTACGATGCCGCACGCGGCGACAGTTCTAAAATGGAAAAATACGATCAAGTCATTGCGGACACGATCGAATCCATGCAAAGCGATTTAAACGCACATGATTTTGACACTGCCGCGCTTTCAGACGCCGGCAGCGCAGTAACGGATTACGCTTCGTCGCAGTGGGGCACACTGATGTATAATCCGGACGGAGAAACGTTGTCCGGCAGTGTTTCGTCTGCCAATGAACCGGCTTGGGAAGGTTTGACAACGCTGTACGATTCCAAAATCAATTATTGTGATGGGCTTTATGCTTATAAAACCAGCGGGGATTACGAATCGGCAATCAGCAGCTTTACCGGTGTAACCGAAGCCGACAGCAAGTTTGACGACACAGCCACCATGATTGGCGAATGTGCAGATGCCTATATCGGCGCAACGCTTACAGCCGTAGAAGAAAAAATTGCCGAGGGCGACATCAACGGCGGCTTGCAGCTTTTAAATGCAGCCGAAGCGTTCTTGGACGAATGCGGCCTCAACTCCGGCGAAACGGCGCAGCAGCTTACGGTTAAGGTAGAAGAAACCCTGGCGTCTTATGCCGATACCTATGCCCAGAAAGCCGAAACTTGCTTTAAGGACAAGGATGTAGACGGCGCGATCGGCAACATGGAAGTCGCCATGGAACTGCAGCCGGATAACGCGGATTATAAAACGAAGTACGATACATATCAGCAGTATTTGCCGTTCAATTTATATGATGAAGATAATGTTATAGCAGTAGAAGATATAGACGCAAGCTGGGCGCATTTTGATACGCATGCAACTGCCAACGACAATACGGAAATGCTGCATGTTATTTCTGTAGGTCATGATTCTTATGAAACCACCAATGTTTACAACATACAGTATAATCTTGCCGGAAAATACGGTACTGTGAACGGTAAAATGTTTATAGCAGACACTTATAAAAATACAGTTCAGACTTCGTATTTTGAAGCTTACGGTGACGGAAAGCTTTTATATACATCGCCGAAAATGGAAAAAGGCGTTTTACCGCAGGATGTATCTTTTGATGTTACAGGAGTACAAAAACTAGAATTAAAGTTTTATACGCGTACAGATTCTACTATATGGAGTAGTGAGGTGTGTGTGAGCAACCTTGTTGCCCAAAAGGCATTTCCGACAGAATAAAGGTACTTTGTATTTGAATATAAAACCCTGCTCAATCTGCCGCATGGCGTTTGAAAAAATAAAAAAGGAGAATATCTATGAACGAACAAAATCAGGAAGTCTACACACCGTCCGCCGCACCGGTGGGCCAGCTGAAAACAAACCGGGGTCTGGCAAAATTTATTTTGCTGAGCATCGTAACGCTGGGCATTTACGCGATCATCTATATGTCAGGCATATCCAGCGACATCAATATCATTGCCAGCCGGTATGACGGCAAAAAGACAAAGCACTATTGTCTAATGCTGTTTATTTTGGCGCCGATTACGCTTTCCATTTATGCGTTTGTCTGGTACCATGGCCTTTCGGCGCGTATCGGTAATGAACTGAAACGTCGCGGCATTGATTACAAATTCTCTGCCGCAGATTATTGGCTCTGGAGCATACTCGGCACCTTGATCCTTGTTGGCCCGTTTATCTACATACATAAGCTTTCCAAAGCGATGAATCTTTTGGCAGAAGATTACAATACGCGTGGTTAACTGAAAAACCGACCGGTTTATAAACCGGTCGGTTTTTTGTGTGATGGGTCGCTTTGAAAAATTACAGTATAACCAGTTCTTTCGGCAGCGCCGTAAAGTTTCTTTTGCCGGTTTCGGTTACGGCCAGCAGGTCTTCGGTGCGCACGCCGAATTTCCCGGGCAGGTAAACGCCCGGTTCAATGGAAGTCACGTTGCCGGGGGCAAACGTGTCGGCCGATTTGGGCGAGGCGTTGTAGCCTTCGTGGATCTGCAGGCCTATGCCGTGGCCGAGCGAATGGCGGAAGTACAGCGCATAGCCGTAGCTTTCCAAAACGCTGTAGGCGGCTGCATAAACATCTTTGCATTTTGCCCCGGGTGCCAGCGCCTGAATGCCGGCCTGCTGCGCTTCCAGCACGGCGGTGTACACACGCCGCATCTCGTCGTTCGGCTCTCCCAGGCAGACGGTGCGCGTCGTATCGGAGTGGTAGCCCGCAAACGTTGCGCCAAAATCCATCAGCACAAATTCACCCTTTTGCAGCTTGCGCGCCGAGGGCACGCCGTGCGGCATAGAGGTGTTCGGGCCGCTGAGCAGAATGGTGTCAAACGACACGCCGTCTGAGCCGTATTTGGCCATCAGGTAGTCAAACAGGGCGCAAAGCTCCTTTTCCGTTTTACCGGGTGCAATGTGGTTCAAAAGCTCGGTATAGGCTTTTTCGGCAATTTTCTGGGCGGTCTCGATTTTGTCAAGCTCATCTGCTGTTTTTACGTTGCGCAGCTTTTCGATTTCATCTCCCAAATCGAGCAGCCCTGCCTGCAGCTTTTCGCCAAAGCTGCGGTATCTGGCCAGCGAGATCGTTTCGTTTTCAATCAAAAGCGACGTAATGTTGTGCTTTTTCAGTAGTTCGTTTGCCGTGTCGATAAAGCCGGTCGTGATCTCTATGACCTGCAAGCCGGTCTTTTCAGCGTGGCGTTCGGCCGTTTCGGTGTACCGGGAATCCACAATGTGGTACCCGGCGTTCGCCGTCAGCAGCACCATGCCTTCAGACGGGGAAAAACCGCAGAAATAGTGCATGTTCACTTCACTTGTCAAAAGCAGCGCGTCTGCATTTTTCTGTGTCAGAATGTTTTTTACGGCTTCCTGTTTTTCCATAAATCAGGCTTCCTTTCTTTTGCTTCTTCTAAAAAATTAGCACAATTTTTCACCCTTTTCAAGTGTTTTAAAATGCAATGTGTTTTTTGTTGACTTTATGTACAGATTGTGCTATTTTTTACTTATATTATTCAAATGTAAAGGAGAT
>URDW01000167.1 GCA_900546735.1 uncultured Oscillospiraceae bacterium | reverse complement strand
GAGATCGCTCAGTGTCTCGTGGGCTCGGAGATGTGTATAAGAGACAGTGATAATGTCAAGCGCGCCGTCCTCCATCGCCGGGTAAAGCACCTCTTCCACACTGCGGTTCAGGCGGTGGATCTCGTCAATAAACAGCACGTCGCCCTGCTGCAGATTGGTCAGCAGAGCCGCCAGGTCGCCCTGTTTTTCAATAGCCGGGCCGCTGGTCACACGGATGTTGACACCCAGCTCGTTGGCAACGATACCGGCCAGCGTCGTTTTGCCAAGGCCGGGCGGGCCGTACAGCAGCACATGGTCAAGCGCTTCGCCGCGCGAACGCGCCGCCTCGATATAAACGGCAAGATTTTCTTTTGCCTTATCCTGCCCGATATAATCCTTTAAAAATTTCGGACGAAGAGAATTTTCAATATCCTTGTCCTCTTCAATGAAATCGGTCGTCACGATCCGATTTTCAAAATCCATTTCAGGCATAAACGCCTCTCCTTATCTGCAAGCTTTATAGCGAAGCCGCCAGCATTTTCAGCCCCTGACGGATCATTTCATCCACAGAAAGCGATTTGTCCATGGAACCGACGGCCACCGCTGCATCTGACCGGCCGTAGCCAAGCGCCACAAGCGCCTCGACCGCCTCCGCAGCGTCAGAACCGGCATCTGCTGAAACCGAAGCTGCGGCCGACACATCGGCTGCCGATGCCGCCACGCCGGTGATTTTCGACTTCAGTTCCAGCACGGCGCGCTCGGCGATTTTTTTGCCGACGCCCTGCGCACGGGTCAGCGCCTTTGCATCGCCCGAGGCGATGCTGATGGCCAGCTTGTCCGGCGTCAGTTCCGACAAGATCGAAACCGCAGCCTTTGGCCCGATGCCCGAAACCGAGATCAGCAGGCGGAAGCACTCAAGTTCCTGTGTAGTGAAAAAGCCGTAAAGGTCAAGCGCATCCTCTTTTACGAGCATGTGCGTAAACAGTGTGACCTCGCTGCCGGCAGACGGCAGCGAACGAATGGTATTCAAACTTGTAAAGCACTTAAAGCACACGCCGCCGCAGTCCAGCACCACAAAAGCCGGGTCTGTAAACGCCAGTTTGCCGCGCAGGCTGTAAAACATAAAACCACCTACTTACCTTCGATTATATACATTATAAAGGCTGCCGATCGCCGAGCCGCTGGAATGGCCGTGGCAGATGGCAATGGCCAGTGCGTCGGCCGTGTCGTCCGGCTTAGGCACTTTATCGAGCCCCAAGATGATGCGCGTCATTTCCTGCACCTGCTTTTTTTCAGCGCGGCCGTAGCCGACGACCGACTGCTTGAGCTGCAGCGGCGTATATTCATAAAGCGGCACGCCCGCCTGCTGTACAGCCAGCGTGATGACACCGCGTGCCTGCGCCACATCAATAACCGTTTTGGCGTTATTGTTATAAAACAGCTTTTCCATGCTGACCGCTTCAGGTTTATACTTTTGCAAAATCTGCCCGAGTTCGGTATAGATTTGCTGCAGGCGCAGCGGAAACGGCGTTTTTGCCTGGGTCAGCACCGCGCCAAAATCCACCACTTTAAATTTATTTCCGGCATATTCCAGTACACCCCAGCCAACGATCGCATAACCGGGATCTATGCCTAAAATGACCATAGTTACACTTCTCCACAATAAATTCAAACAATTATAGCATAAGCGAAACGTCTTTGCAATAGATATTGATGAACAGGGTGTGAACACACAGCCGGTAAAACAACAAAAACGCCCATCAGGGCGTTTCGGTAAACGGCGCAACAAAGCGGGCAAGCGTGCTGCCGCCAAGTTCCTGCACCTTCGTATCGGTAGACGGCACATAAAGCTTTGAAACGATGCGGCCATTCAGCACCGTAAAGGACTGGCGCAGCGTTTCAAACATATAATCCGCCACCTGCGGACAGTCTGAACCCGAGCACAAAAACACACCGACCTGCTTCGGCCGCGCGATCGGCGGTTTCCGGTTGCGGAAAAACCGGGCGGCATAATAACGCTGAAAACGGTCGAGCAGGTTTTTCAGCGGCCCAGGGAAAAAATTGTTGTAGACCGGTGAAAAGATCAGCACCGCGTCCGCCTGCTCAAAATCCAGGAAAAACAGATCAAGATCCTTAATGGAACAACCGTCATTCGTTTTGCAGTAGCCGCAGTCTATACAGGCGGCCGGATTCAAATCATAAAGGGAATACTCCAGCACACGCGCTTTTTCAAGCATTGTCTTTACTGTGTAGACTGCCTCAGCGCAGGTGCCGTCGCGCCTGGGGCTGGCGTTAAGTAACAATATTCGCTGCATACGCACCTCCGGCATGCCTTTTCGCTATTTTAACACACTTTTCTGCACCGTGTCAAATGCACAAAACCATTGCAATACGGTGCGCTTTGTGTTAAATTAGAAAGAAACCAGAAACAGGGAGTTTTTCAGATGACAAAACTGCTGATACGTTTATTCATCAAAAATAAAGATGACCGGGAAAGTTACTCCTTTTTAAGCGGCGGCGCCGGCATTTGCTGCAACCTGATTTTAACAGCCGTAAAGTTTGCAGTCGGCCTGTTTACAAATTCCGTTTCCATTACGGCGGACGCGGCCAACAACCTGTCGGACGCTTCGTCGAGCGTGGTGACGATCATCGGAGCAAAAATTGCAAAAAAGCCGGTGGATGAGGATCATCCGTTCGGCCACGGCCGCGCCGAATACATCAGCGCCATGATCGTTTCGTTCTTTATTTTTCTGATGGGTATTGAGCTGGCCAAATCAAGCATTGAAAAAATCATCGACCCGCAGGATGTACTGTTTTCCTGGCCGGCGTTCATCATACTGCTCATCACCATTCCGGTTAAGCTGTGGATGAGCTACTTTAACCACAAGCTTTATAAAATCACCGGCAATGAAAACATGAAAGCCGTGCGCCAGGACAGCTTAAACGACTGCATTGCGACCGGCGCGACCGTGATTTCCCTGCTCGTCAGCGCATTTACAAAATACAATATTGACGGTTATATCGGCATTGCCGTCGCTGTGATCATTCTGCTGGCCGGGTTCAATATTTTAAAAGACATCAGCTCCAATCTTTTGGGCAAAGCGCCCGACCCGGCGCTTGTGCAGAAAATCAAAGGCATCATGCTGGACGCCGACGAGATCGTGGGGGTGCACGACCTGATCGTACACGATTACGGCCCGGGCAACATCATTGCCAGCGCGCATGCTGAAGTGCCGTGCGACATGGACATGATGAAGATCCACGATGTGATCGACAATGTAGAACGGGAAATTTCACAGCGGCTGCACATTATAATGTGTATCCACATGGACCCGATCGCGACGAACGACGAAACAGTACAGAAATACCGTGAGTTGGTCGCCGGCATACTGCACGATTATGACGATACATTTTCTTTTCACGACTTTCGCATTGTGAAGGGCGAGACGCACACCAATTTGATCTTTGACCTGGTCACGCCCAAGACATATAAAGGCAGTACGGCAAAGGTTTTAACAGACCTGCAGGAGCTGGTGTGGCAAAAAGACAAAAAGCTGAACATCGTTGCCACGGTGGAGCACACCTTTTTGCAGGACTAAAAAGGATAAGCAGCGCGGGCAACGCGTTCTTTTGCAGATAAGCTATAAACAACACGCATTTCACCAGAAAAGTACAAATTCACAAGAAGGTGTGTGCAATCGGCGCCTGAAAAACGTGTTAACCGTTTACTATTTCACCTTATAGAATACCAAAAAGCAGTACAATCTATATAGACTGTCTCTTATACACATCTGACGCTGCCGACGACTTAATAGGTGTAGAT
>URDW01000166.1 GCA_900546735.1 uncultured Oscillospiraceae bacterium | reverse complement strand
GAGATCGCTCAGTGTCTCGTGGGCTCGGAGATGTGTATAAGAGACAGGGAAATAAAAGCCGCCGAAAAACTGTTCAAAGAACGAGACCACCAGTATAAGCACCGGGCTTTTATGAAAAACGACCTGCAGCGCGATCATGATGACATAACCCACGCAAGAAATCAGCATCAAATTCTTTTTGCCGAGTTTTTTGATCAGGATCGGGCCCACCAAAAGCGCAACGGCAATGGCGTTCATAAGAATGGTGGAACAGTAAAGCCCGACCCATGTTTTGGCCGTGTCTGAAGCAAAGCTGTACTGCGTGATCCAGGTCGTGATATTTGCAAGGCCACGCACGGCATTGAACGCATTGAATATGGTTATGATCCAGAAGTACTTGCTTTTACTCAGCAATTTCATACCCTCTGAGAACTTGACCCTGGCCACATACTCCTGCTTTACGACCGTTCTTTCCTCTACGCCCTTTACCAGCAGCAGCACCATAATAACGCCGAGAACACCGCATATAGGGAAAATGATGCGGTACATATTGACCGCGTTCCAGCCGCCCTGCTGCGCGAAAAAGGTGCCTGCAAGAATGGGCAGTATAATATTTACAATGGAACTGGGCAGACCGGACACCAGCCCCTTGATGGAGCCGATATTGGCCCTCTCCTGAGCCACCGTAGATATGGTTTGCTCCATGCCGGCCACACACTGATTGAGAAGTGTTATAAAAAACTGGCCGATCTGGATCAAAACAAACGCCAAAAGAATGCCAAGATTAAAATTGATCGTTGACGCCTCATAAATGCCCATGATCGGGATGGCCGGAAGCGGAATGCTGAAAAGATGGATATCCATCCAGGCAGACGGTATGTAAGGGACAAATGAAAAACTTACAGCCGTACCGATTGCCGCCCAAATCAGAAACGGCTTGAACTTGCCGTTTTTACCGTTGGAATTGTCGATCATCATAGACAAAACCGGCGAACGAAGGATGGCGATAACCGATGCAAGGATCGTCAGGATCCACGCCATGCCGGTCGACAGCTTGAAGTAAGAGATCATCAGGTGCACGCTGGTGGCAATGGTGGTGTATTGCGTCAGCACGCCCAGCAGATTCGGGCTGCCGCAGCCCGCGGCAAAAGCGGCGAACTCCCTGTAACAGACCTGGTACCCCTTCGGCGGCGTGCCCCAGTGCGATTTAAACGTTTGAATGCCGTTTGCAATTTTTGTTTTCAACGGCTCTTTTACTTTTTCCTTTTCCATAAATGTTCCCCCGCTGTGTATAAATGATTACGGCCTGGCTAAAAGTGCGGCGCCCAAAAGATTGCTTTCTTCCCCAAAATGCGTATTGGACAGCACCGGGGTGCGCGCACTTTTGTCCCGCACAAAAAAGCCGTTTAAATAAAACCGTATTCTTTGTGTAATATATTTGCTGTTGGCAATGCCGCCGCCAAGCGCGATCTGTTCGGGATCATACGCCAAATAGGCGTACCAGCATTTCAGCGCCACCGCTTTGGAATAGCTTTCAAGCAGTTCCTTTGCTTTAGAGTCGCCGTGCAGCGCCTTATCTTCCAAAAGCCGCATATCTCCCCGTACAAGCGCAGGATCAAATTCTTTTGTCAGATGAATGCTGTTTGCCTGCTGATCATACCGATAAGTGCTGCCGTCATAATATTCCGGCATCAAAAACATGGCGCCTGCCTGGTGGGTGCTGCCCAAAAGCAGCTTTCCGTTGACCAGCACGGCACAGCCTAACGAGGAGCCGAGCACGAAAAGCACGGCATTTTGGCAGTTTTGCAGCACGCCAAAGCTTTTTTCGGCAAGCAGCGCGCAGCGCGCGTCATTTTCAATAGAAACGGGGCATCCGTATTTTTCTGCAAGGAATTTTTTTAAATTGTTTTCAGAAGTGCTTTCAATGGTTTCGTAACCGATCGCCTGCCCATCTTCGGCCCAGAAGCCCCCGCTGGAAATGCCAATAAACGAAACCGGGCGGCAAATCACGCCTTCAATATGTTCAGTCAGTGCCGAAAAGCTGCCGGTCGTTTCCCATTTGCCTTTACGGACGATCCGGTTCTGATCGATATGGGCATATTTTATATATGTTCCGCCAATGTCCAGTGCAAAAATCATAGCTGTCACCTGATATATGCTTTGATCGTCGCAAGCTTTTTGCCCTTTGTTTTTTCTGTGGGTCTGAGGATAAAATCACCGACTTCAGCCGGTACGATAAACGTTTCCGCATAATGCACGACATAAGGGGCAAAAGCGCCGCACGGACTTACGACCTCGGCCTCTTCCCCCTCCACAAGATTGAGCACGCAGACGCTGCCGTTTGCCTTGTGGCAGACCTCGCCGGTGAACCAGTGGCGCACCGTTTCGATCGGTTCAAAAATATGCAGCCCGGTTTTTTCCGCAGTATAGGCGGCTGTCTTTTCAAGCGGTTCAAATTGGTCTATCAGATTTTCCTGCACCCATTTGGTGTCGCGGGAATAATTGATGACCCGGCTGCCGTGCTGAATATTGATCGGGCGGGGTTTTCCGTCCAGCCCAAGCCTGCCCCAGTCCCAAAGCTTAAACGTAAATATGTACGGCGTGCTTGAGATCTCCAGCACCATGGCGTTTTTACCGGAGCAGTGCAGCGTGCCGCCCGGGATCAAAAAGTGGTCGTGCTTTTTGGCCGGCCATTTGTTTACATACTTTTCCACGTCGATCTCGCCCGTCTGCTGTGCCTTGTTTAAAGCGCCGATAAATGCGTCCGGCTCTATACCCTCTTTTGCCCCCAAATAAACGCAGCTGTCTTCCCCGCTGTCCAGAATATAGTAGCTTTCATCCTGCGTATACGGCATATTAAAATGTTCGTGTATATACTGTGTTGTGGGGTGGACCTGCAAAGAAAGGTTGCCGCCGTCCATGGTATCCAAAAAATCAAAACGGATGGGGAATTCATTGCCGAACCTTGCCTGTACCCGTTCGCCCAAAAGCTCTTTGCCTTTATGCAAAACAATGTCCATGGCCGGCATCTGCACCTTTACGCCGCCGAAATCGTACAAAACGCTGTTTTCTTCCGGCACGCAGTCAAAACACCAGGCAAAATTCTTTTCAGATTTGTCGAGGCCGCACACCTCTTTCATCCACTGGCCGCCCCACACACCGGGGTCAAAATACGGCACGACCCGAAACGGCGCCTGCACAGCCTGCGCAAGGGCCTTGTCGTAATCCTGCCTGGAAATCATTTTGGGGCAGTCCACAGCATTTGTGTCCATAAAATAATGGAATTTCCGGTGCTTTTCCACTTTGTGTTTATCGGCCAGGCGCCATTCCACAAAGTAACCGCGCTTAAACTTTGTAAGCGGGTCCATATCGAAATTATCACAGTTCCAGTTTGGCGCGCCTTTTCGGAACCGCAGCTGACTTTCCCAGCGGGCAACAGAGCAGTGCACATTAAAGCCGCTCTCCCACACCAGCGTTGCCCCCACGCCGATCACAAGGATACGGCCGGTGCTGTCTAAAATATCGCAGCGCATTTGACGGATCTTGCTGTCTATAAAATAATCCTGCAGGTAATCTGTTGTCATCACGCCGAAAATCCGGTCGTCTGTCAGGTTCTTTTGCATTTTTTCGGTAAGTGCATCGCCGCTGTAGGCACAGGTATCTGTATAAAAAATTTTGTCAAACAGACTGCCCACGCCGTCCACAAGGCTTTTTACATCCACCACGGGGTAACAATCAAAAACGATAATGCGCTCATCGCTGTTTTGAATTTGCTGCCTGATCTGCGTAAAGCCTTCCCATGCGCGGCCCTGCGCTTTGATAAACGGCGCCTTGTCATAATTGTGGTAACCGGTATTCATCATTTTGATTCGCTCCTTAATTCCATATTGTATTCATAGCGTTTGCTGTCATATCGGCACACGGAATACTCTGT
>URDW01000165.1 GCA_900546735.1 uncultured Oscillospiraceae bacterium | reverse complement strand
GCAGGAGAGCGAGGGAAAGACACGTTCATTTATTCAGGAAGCAGTTTCCAACCTTCTGGTCATCAAGGCTTTCTCCGCTGAAAAACGTGTGGAAGAACGCACCGAAACCCTGCAGCAAAACAATTTCCGCGACCGCATGAAGCGGCGTGCGTTTACGATCGCTTCGAGCGCCGGCATCTCTACGGTGTTCAGCGGCGGCTATGTGCTGGCGATCGCCTACGGCGCTTTGCGCATTCTGGACGGCACGTTTACTTACGGTACGGTTACGGCAATTTTGCAGCTCGTTAACCAGATCCAGCAGCCGATCCTGTCGCTCAGCAGCGTGATGCCCAGCTATTTTTCGCTGCTGGCTTCTGCCGAGCGTTTGATCGAAATCGAAAAGCTGCCGAACGAGCCTGCTGCAGAAAAGCAAACGGATACCAGGTCGCTTTACGCGTCGTTGGAGTCGGTCGAGTTTTCCGACATCTCTTTCAGCTACGGCCGTGTGCCGGTGCTTGCGCACACGTCCTTCTCTTTTCAAAAGGGCGATTTTGTGGCGGTGACCGGCATTTCCGGCATCGGCAAAAGCACGCTGCTGAAGCTGCTGCTTGGCGTATTTCCGCCGCAGAGCGGCCAAATCGTTTTACACACGGCGCAGGGCGACTGCCCGGTCAGTGCCTCTACACGCGCGCTTTTTGCGTATGTGCCGCAGGGCAACATGCTTTTGTCCGGCACGATCCTTGAAAACCTAACGTTCATGCATCCGTCTGCGACGGAGAAGGAAATCCACCGTGCGCTGGAAATCAGCTGCGCCGACACGTTTATAAATGAATTGCCGAACGGCCTGCAGACGGTGATCGGGGAGCACGGCTACGGCCTGTCCGAGGGGCAGGTGCAGCGTCTGGCTATTGCACGCAGCCTTTTGAGCGGTGCACCGGTGCTGCTGCTTGACGAAGCCACCTCCGCGCTTGATGAGGAGACGGAGCGCAGGCTGCTGCTTGGCCTGCAGCGTTTGCAGGATGTGACCTGCCTGATCGTTTCCCACAAAAAGGCTGCGCTTGAAATCTGCAACAAACATGTGCAGATCGAAGACCATAAAATATGCAATGCATAGAAAATTTCAGAGGGGTGTTTTTATGCTGTTGACCAAGTATGCCAATCAAATGCCGGCGGTGCCGCTTAGCGAATATCCGCGCCCGCAGTTTCGCCGCAGCAGCTACGTCTGTTTAAACGGCACATGGAAATGTGCGTTTACAAACAGCTCGCAGTTGCCCAAAGCGTTTCCCATCGATATTTTGGTGCCGTTTTCGCCCGAAACGCCGCTTTCCGGCGTGGGGCGCATGCTGCAGCCGCGCGAATATCTGCATTATATGCGCACGTTTACACTGGATCCGTCTTTTAACCGCGGCCGTGTGCTTTTGCATTTCGGTGCGGTCGACCAGACGGCGGAGGTTTTTGTAAACGGTAAGCCCGTAGCGTTTCATGTGGGCGGCTATACGCCGTTTTCGGCCGATATCACGGATGCGCTTTGCGACGGCGAGAACACGCTTTGCGTCACGGTGCAGGATTTTACGGACACGCAGCCTTTCTCGCGCGGCAAGCAAAAGATGAAGCGCGGTCAGATCTGGTACTCGCCGCAGTCCGGCATCTGGCAGAGCGTGTGGCTCGAATCCGTACCGGTGGCTTATCTGCAAAACGTAAAGATCACACCGGATTACGACGGCGCCAGCGTGCATTTTGAAGTGCAGTCATCTGATGCAGCACTGGAGGCGGAGATCGTGATTACGGATGCGTCTGGTGCTGAGGTGGCGCGCGGTGTCACCAAAGCGCAAAAGCTGACCATGCCCATGGGCGATTTTCACGCCTGGTCGCCGGAGGATCCTTACCTTTACCGCCTGCACTATACAGCCGGGGAGGATGTGGTGGATTCTTACTTTGCCATGCGTAAGTTCTCGTACGGCCGCGACAAAATGGGCATTATGCGCTTTTTCCTGAACGGTAAGCCGTATTTTCTGACCGGCGTGCTCGACCAGGGCTATTATCCGGACGGCTACCTGACGCCGCCAAGTGAGAAGGCTTTGGAAAACGACGTGCGCATCATGAAGAAAATGGGCTTTAACATGCTGCGCAAGCATATCAAAATCGAGCCGCTGAGCTGGTATTATTACTGCGACAAGTACGGCATGATCGTGCTGCAGGACATGGTCAACGGCGGCGATGCCTACGGTCTGGAGGTCAGTGTGCTGCCGTTTGTCGGCATCAATTTGGACGACACCAATTACAAAAACTTCCACCGCGAAGACGCTTACGGCCGCCAGATGTACGACCAGGAGCTGGAAGAAACGGTCAACCTGCTTTACAACTGCCCGTGCATCGCGGTCTGGGTGCCGTTTAATGAGGGCTGGGGCCAGTTTGACTCGGTCAAGTATTACGAAAAGCTCAAAGCCATGGATCCCACTCGGCTTGTAGACACGGCTTCGGGCTGGCATGACCGCGGCATGAGCGATTTCAAAAGCGAACACATCTATTTTACACCGATCCGTGTGCATAATCTCAGCGGCTCGCGTCCGTATCTGTTGTCTGAATTCGGCGGCTATTCGCAGAAGATCAGCGGTCATACATTCGGCAACAAGATGTTCGGCTATAAGATCTTTTTCTCCAAAGCCATGCTGGAAAAGGCGTTTGAACGCCTTTACAGCCATGTGCTTCTGCCGCAGATCAAAGGCGGCGGCTTGGCCGGCTGTGTTTACACGCAGCTTTCCGATGTGGAGGATGAGCTCAACGGCCTTTTGACTTACGACCGAAAGGTGCTGAAAATCGACCCCGCACTGGTGCGTGCAGTCAACGAAAAACTGAAAAAGGAGTTAGAAGATGTTTGATCAGCTTCAGGTAAAAGACGGCCTTAAGGCCACTGTCAAAACGAATCAGGGCGACATGACGTTTGTGCTGTTTCCCGAAATTGCGCCCAAAGCGGTGGAAAATTTCACGACCCATGCGAAAAACGGCTATTATAACGGTGTGGTTTTTCACCGTGTGATCCGTGATTTTATGATCCAGGGCGGCGATCCGACGGCCACCGGCCGCGGCGGTGAGTCTATTTGGGGCAAGCCGTTTGAAGATGAGTTTTCGCTCGAGGCACGCAACTATTACGGTGCGCTTTCGATGGCCAACGCCGGCCCCAACACAAACGGCAGCCAGTTCTTTGTTGTGCAGGCTTCTTCTGTGCCGGCCGGTATGGGCGAGCAGATGAAGCAGCTTGCCGACCGCGGTTTCCCGACAGAGGTCTATGAAAACTATATGCGTGTCGGCGGAACGCCGTGGCTCGATTTTCACCATACGGTGTTCGGCCAGCTGATTGACGGCAGCGAAGTTTTGGAAAAAATCGCCGCTTCCGGCTGCGATTCGTCCGACAAGCCGCTCGAAGATGTGGTGATCGAGTCGGTAGAGATTTTGGACTGACGGCCGGATTCGCCAAAAAATTTGAAGCACATCCACTATACTTTACCTATGAAAACGGTAATTTATGTGGATGTGCTTTTTCTTATTAATTTTTTTATGACGGTTTTGATCCTGCTGGTGACTTCGGCTTTTTCGCAGCAGCGCATCAAAACCTGGCGGCTGCTGATTGGCGGACTGATCGGCGGCGTGTATGCTTTGGTCATTCTGGTCGACCACCTGCCATTTGTGCTTTCGGCCGGCGGTAAGGTCGTCAGCGCGGCGGCCATTGTGCTGGCTGTTTTTCCGTGGCAGGGAATCAAGCAGTACTTAAAAAATGTGCTGGTCTTTTTCATTTCGTCCATGGTGCTTCTCGGCATTATCATCGCACTCTGGTTCATTTTTGAGCCGCCCGGCGTGGTCATCCGCAATGAAAGTGTGTATTTCGACGTCAGCACCGGTGTGCTGCTGTTCAGCGGCATTGCAGCTGTCTCTTATACA
>URDW01000164.1 GCA_900546735.1 uncultured Oscillospiraceae bacterium | reverse complement strand
GCGCATGGAGAGCACATCGTCCTGCCCGACGACCACATGGTCGAGCAGACTGACCCCAAGCTGCCCCAAATAGTCGCGCAGCTGCATGGTAAAATGCAGATCAGCCTGTGACGGGCGGCAGCTGCCGCGCGGATGATTGTGCGCCACAATGAGCGCCGTAGCCGAATCGTGCACGACATATTCCACAACACGCCGCAGGTCAACATCCGACGTATTGACCGTGCCCTCACCGCAGACGTAGCTGCCCAGCACACGGCAGGTGTTGTCCAGCGTGGTGATGTAGATCTTTTCGACCTGTTCCTGTGCAAAAAGGTCCTTATAATAGGCAATGACCGTCTGCGCATCGGAAAGCGAGGTGACACTCTGCGCACGGTTCAAACGGATGCGCTTTTCGATCGCGCCGATCAGCTTGAACAAAATGGCGGAATATTCGCCCATGCCGTCTACTTTCTGCAGCGATGCGATGTCGGCGCGAAACACATTTTCCAGTGTGCCGAATTCGTTGAGCAGCGTATAAGCCAAATCTTTCACATCCCGGCGCGGGATCGCATAAGTCAAAAGCAGTTCCAAAAGATTGTGGTCGTGCATGCCCTCGCCGCCGGAGGCTAAAAAAGTTTCACGCATACGCTGCCGGTGCCCCTCCCGGCTGATATTGGCCACATGGATCACTTCCTTTACCATTCGGCTGAAATCAGGTAAATTTTAACACAAACGCTGTATCTGCGCAAGACAGCGCGCAAAAAAAGCAGACCAAAGGCCTGCTTTTTCGTTTATTTTTTTCAGATTTTATGGCGGTTTTTAACCTTAAGCCGCTCCATAGCGCGCGCCAAATTGGCCTGTGAATGGTGGTACTCGCGCAAAGACTGCTTTTGACGCAGCTCTTCCTCAGCGCGCAGCTTTGCCTCTTCGGCACGGCGGGCATCGATCTCCTCCGGCAATTCAGCCGAAACACACAGTAAAATGGCTGTGTTGTCCACAAACTCCAGAAAGCCGTTGCCGACAAAGGCCGTAATGACCCTGCCCTCTGCAGAAGTCACGCGCATCTCGCCCTCTTCAATGGCCATGACCATGTTCTCATGGTGCGCCATAATGCCCATTTCGCCGTCTGTTGCCGGCAACACCAGCAAACGGCACGGTGCATCGTAAAAAACTCGGTTGCTGGCGATGATCTTTAAAGCGAATGTATCCATAACGACCCCCTGCCTTAGGCTTTCATGCTCTCTGCCTTGGCATATACATCATCGAGTGTGCCGACGTTGAAGAACGCGCTTTCCGGCAGATCGTCCACTTCGCCGTCCACGATCGCCTGGAAGCCGCGGATCGTTTCCTGCAGCGGCACATACTTGCCCTTTTGCCCCGTGAACTGCTCCGCAACATGGAACGGCTGGCTGAGAAAACGTTGAATCTTTCTGGCGCGATAAACGATCGTCTGGTCCTCGTCGGACAGTTCCTCCATGCCGAGGATGGAGATGATGTCCTGCAGCTCCTTATACTTTTGCAAATACTCCTGCACGCGGCGCGCAACAACGTAATGCGTTTGACCGACGATATCCGCCTCCAGAATACGGGAGTTGGATTCCAGCGGATCCACCGCCGGGTAAATGCCCTGTTCCACGATCTTTCTGGAAAGAACAGTCGTAGCGTCCAAATGCGCAAACGTGGTAGCCGGCGCCGGGTCCGTCAAGTCGTCGGCCGGCACATAAACGGCCTGCACTGAGGTGATGGAACCGTTTTTCGTAGAAGTGATACGCTCCTGCAGCTCACCGACATCGGTGGCCAGCGTCGGCTGGTAACCAACAGCAGACGGCATACGGCCGAGCAGCGCCGAAACCTCAGAGCCAGCCTGGATGAAGCGGAAAATGTTGTCGATGAAAAGCAGTACATCCTGGTGCTGCACATCGCGGAAGTACTCCGCCATCGTCAGACCCGTTTCCGCCACACGCATTCTGGCGCCCGGCGGTTCGTTCATCTGGCCGAAAACAAGTGCCGTTTTGCTGATAACGCCGCTTTCCTTCATTTCATTCCAAAGGTCGTTGCCCTCACGCGAGCGTTCGCCGACGCCGGTAAAAATCGAATAGCCGCCGTGCTGCGTGGCAACGTTTGTGATCAGTTCCTGGATCAGCACCGTTTTGCCCACGCCGGCGCCGCCGAACAGACCGATCTTACCGCCCTTTTGGTACGGCGTCAGCAGATCGATAACCTTAATGCCGGTCTCCAAGATCTCTACATCAGACGACTGGTCCGCAAAACTCGGGGGCGTGCGGTGGATCTCCCAGTGCGTCTCCTTTTCAAGGTGGTCGTCGATGTCGTCGATCGTCTCGCCCGTTACGTTGAACAGGCGCCCCAGCGTTTTTTCGCCGACCGGAACCGAAATGGAACCGCCGGTCGCCGTGACCGGCATATCTTTTGCAAGGCCTTCAGACGAGGAAAGCATGATGCAGCGCACGGTAGAGTTGCCCATGTGCTGTGCAACCTCCATGGTGCGCGTTTTGCCGCCGGACTCCACAGTCAGCGCATCCTTGATTTTCGGAAGCTCGCCTGTTTCAAACGCGACGTCTACAACAGGCCCCATGACCTGCACGATTTTTCCGCTGTTCATTTAACTACCTCCTCAGTCTGCCTTGTGCTTTTGCGCCTTTGCACCGCCGATCACTTCCGTGATCTCCTGCGTGATCGCAGCCTGGCGTGCACGGTTATACTCCATTTGCAGATTGTGCATCATTTCCTGTGCGCTTTCCGTAGCCGACTGCATTGCCATCATACGCGTGTTGTGCTCAGAACAGTAACTTTCGATCAGCGCGCCGTACACAAAGCCGGCCACATAATTGGGCACCATGCTGTCAAACACGGCCTGCGGTGAAGGGAAAAACGAAATATGATCGTAATACTTGCCGTTGTTCAATTCGGTAAGCGGCTCATGCTTCAGCGGCAAAAGGCGGTGCATTTCCACATTTGCCGTCATGGAGTTGATCATTTTCGTATAGATGATGTAAACTTCATCGAGCTTTTTGTCATTAAAAAGCTCTACCATTTTTTCACTGATGATCCGGGCGCGGTTCATGTTTGGATTTTGCGCCGTGTATTTAAAATCAATGTCTACGGGGATGCGGCGCTTCATAAAATAATTGCGTCCTACCTGACCCACAACGAACAACATGTTGTTTTCGCTTGCCAGGCTCTCTTTTTCGGCAATTTTGATCACATTGTGGTTGTATGCGCCGGCAAGCCCCTTGTCAGCCGTGACCACGATAAAACCGCGCTTACGGTCTTTTTCAGGGATCTCCTCGCGCTTGTCAAAATACTTGTGGCCGACTTCGGGAGAGTCATCCAAAATTTTGGTCAGCGTATCCTGCATGGAGTAGAAGTACGGCTCGGTATTGGCCAGAGCCGTGCGCGCCCGCTTCATTTTGGACGAGCTGATCATATACATTGCATTTGTAATTTTCATTATGTCCCGGATGCTTTTCTGGCGCCCGAGGATCTCTCTTGCATTAGCCATGGACTCTTTCCTTCTTAAACGCATCGACTGCATCGAGCACAGCGCTGACCAGTTCATCGGTCAAAACGCGCTTGTCTTCGATCTCCTGACCGATCTCAGGATGCGTTTCATCGATATAATCAAGAAAATCCATCTGGAACTGTTTGATCTGCTCCACCGGCACATCGACCATCTTCCGATGCGTTGCCGCCACCAAAGAGATGACCTGCGCATGCAGACTGAGCGGGTGGCCGAGCGGCTGTTTCAACAGTTCCATCAGCCCCTTGCCGTAAGCGAGCTGATTTTTCGTCTCTTCATCCAGATCAGAGCTGAACTGGGTGAAGACTTCCATTTCACGGTACTGTGCCAGATCCACACGCAAAGAACCGGCCGCTTTTTTCATGGCCTTCGTCTGTGCCGCACCACCGACACGCGAAACAGAAAGACCCCTGTCTCTTATACAC
>URDW01000163.1 GCA_900546735.1 uncultured Oscillospiraceae bacterium | reverse complement strand
TCTACACCTATTAAGTCGTCGGCAGCGTCAGATGTGTATAAGAGACAGGTATTTAGATACACATCATTGTGACACCACCGCGCTCGAAATGTACAAAGAGTACGAAAAAAAATATTTAAAGCTGAAGGCCGAATTTGAAAAGCAGTTTGGCCCGCTCACCGTCAGTGCCGAAACATCAGACGAATGGCTGAAAAACCCGTGGCCGTGGGACTACACGGAAGAAGGAGGCGAAAAGTAAATGTTCAGTTACCAGAAAAAACTGCAATTCCCGGTCAACATTAAGCACCCGGATCCGAAAGCCGCCGCCATCATCATAAGCCAGTACGGCGGCCCGGACGGCGAACTCGGCGCAAGCCTGCGCTACCTGTCACAGCGCTTTTCCATGCCCTACCCCGAGCTAAAGGGACTGCTGACGGATATAGGTACTGACGTATCAGAAATGTTCCGTTTTGCGTTGTTATTGGACAGGCCATTGCTTAATGCACTATAAATCGAGCTGTTTTTGTCACTTTTGGATTGGTCACCCGGCAAACCAGCCAAACTTTTTGCGACTGTGTAACTCCATTTTACCGGCAGCAAATGCAGGTACACATCGATATGCTCTTTATCCATAACCACGATTTTACCCAAGATGTGCTTATAAAATTCATCTTCATATTCCATGCCGCCGAGGATTTCCTCCACTGCATTTTGAATCTCCTGCATCAGTTCCTGCTGTTGGCAGATCATAGTTTGATGATGGTCGATGCCGTCGATAACGGACTGCAGTTGTGCGATCTCTTTCTCGCATTTTGTGCGGGCGGCCACAAATTCCTCTTTGGTGATATCGCCGGATGTGTAAAGATCGATCAGTTTGGTATGTTTTTCCTGAATCAAAGCAATTTGATCCTTATATTTTTGTGTGTCGGTGCCCATATCTATTGCAATAACCGACTGAATGACCGACAACAGATTTTGTGTGATTTTCTTTTTATCATATTTAAGGCTTTGCGTGACCAGGCACATAATGTGCATAACATCTTCATTGCGAATGCTAAGCCCGGTGCAGCCAACATGGTTTCCCATCTGATCCACATGCGGCCGGCCGTTTCGAGTTGCCTCATAGCATCGCCAGGCTTTATATTGGCTGCCGTCTTTTCGTGTTTTATACCGCGCCACATAACTGGCGCCGCAGTGGCCACACTTGATTTTGCCGGAAAACGGATAGCGGTTGCTGTGCTTTGCCTTGCCCTCCGGGGAAAGCGCGCGCGATTCCAAAATACGGTTGGCTTCTTCAAACAGTTCACGCGACACGATCGGCGTATGGTGGTCTTTAATGATCACAAACTCTTCCTGCCCGCGATTATACTTCTTTTCATGGGACAAGTAGTCCGGTGTATAAGTCTTTTTCTGAACCAGGTCGCCGCAGTACTTTTCATTTCGGATCACACGCAGGATCACGGTATTGCTCCATTCTTTCACCCGCATGGGTTGGATACCGGCTTCGCGCAGTTCGCGGGCAATGACGTGCGTTCCTTTGCCCTCATTCACAAACTTATGAAAAATCAGGCGCACGATCTTGGCGCCCTCTTCATTGACATACATTTTGCCGCCTTTTACATCATAACCCAACATACTGCGACCGAACACAACGCCCTGCTCCATTTGGCGTTTCTGCCCCCATTTTACACGTTCGGAAGTTTTGCGGCTTTCTTCCTGCGCGATAGAAGACATGATCGCCAGGCGCAGCTCTGCATCGCCGTCCAGCGTATTGATATTGTCATTCATAAAAATAACACCCACACCGTGCTTTTTTAAATCACGGGTGTAATAGATGCTGTCGAGCGTATTTCGGGCAAAACGAGAAATCTCTTTTGTGACGATCAGATCAAAATCGCCGTTCTTTGCGCAGGCGATCATGCGATTAAATGCTTTGCGCTTTTTTGTGTTGGTGCCGGATATGCCCTCATCGGCAAAAATTTCGTAAAGTTCCCAGTTTGGATGGCGCGCAATATACTCCCGAAAATAGCGCTGCTGGTTCTCAAACGAATTGGCCTGGTCCTCATGATCGGTCGATACACGGCAATATGCGGCCACACGTTTTTTCACATCTATACATTTTCGTTCCTGGTTTAAACGCTCATATCTGTTCATAATGAAAAACTCCTTTCTCGACAGTACACACTGTCGTTATTTTCATTATAAATAAGATAGGCATAGGTGTCGAATGTGCGATTTTCTAACCCGACTTTAATGGATATACATATTTTAGATACAAGAACGCCAAGTGACTACACCTGGCGCTCTTTTCTTTGTCTTTCGCTCATTTGTGTTTCCAGTTTTTCAAAACATCGCTCCCGCTGCGAAGAAGTGAGCAATTCTCTTTTTTCCAGAGAATGGAGAACAGCCTTTTGCATGTTTACCAAAAAGGCGGCGTATTCCCGCTCGCTCAGCTGCGGGATAGGATCACCCACATAAATAAACTCTCGATGTTTCGCTGTATGCACCTCCCCTACCTCAACTATATGAACGATTGCATGTACCATATACAAAGCCCAAAAACATATTCTCGGCTGGTATTACAAAACGGCTATCTTTATGTTAAAAGATTTAAACTGACTTTGAGCGACTTATTGACTTCCTGCATCTCGTTATAATCGAGGTAGCCAACATAAGAATCCAGGCGCCGCTTATCGATCGTTCGGATCTGTTCAAGCATTACAACGGACGGGGCTTCCAAGCCGCCTTTTATACCGATGTAATGGTGTGTGGGCAGCTTTGCCTTTGCGCCGACTTTGCTGGAAATAGACGCTACGATCACCGTTTGGCTATAACGGTTCCCTGTATTATTCTGAAGGATCAATACTGGTCTGTAACCCCTTTGCTCTGAGCCAACGCCTTGCCCTAAATCGGCGTAATAAATGTCTCCTCTTAAATATGGTTTTTCCTGCATAATAAAATAACCTCCTTTGGATTATGTAAAAAAGCCGACCGGCAAATATGGTTACCGATCGGCTTAAAAATGGAAGCAATTTTATTTGTCCTCAACACCCCAAATTGCAATAAGGGAATCATCAAACGGCTGATTGCGAGTCAGCGCCACGGGAATCTCACCCCTCCGAGTTCATCCGAGCTGCCCCCATTGCCTGCGACATCGTCGTCACTGACTCCGCTAAATCGCTTACGGAAAAATTCCGAAAGCTCATTCGCTACGTAGTTTCTCCTCTTTCCACAAAATCTGCGATTTTGCGGAAGCCTTGTGACCTAATGCTCGGACTGTGGCTGGACAGGAGTATCATTATCCCTATTGTCTTTCATCGCCGTATCAGGGGCAACCTGATATTTGCAGTCGTTATTTCTCGCTCGGCAATCGCGTCTTGGCGTAACGGCTGCGGTGGCTTGTGCTTTGCACAACAATAGGAAAGTATCTGATGAATGACTGATTCAGTTGTATGAAAGAAAAAGTCCTTTCATAAACTTCAACTTGTTCGGGGTGTTTTGTTCGGGGTATTTCTAAAAGTTTTTCAAAAACTTTTTTCGTGCTGTCATGATCGACTCATAAATCGTGGATACGGCTTTCCCCTCCTCGCTCGCAATTTCACGGTATGTATGATGATCTGCGTAATATTTTAAAAACCGGCTTTTCGCCGGTTCTTTTAATGTGGACAATGCCTGTTCAATTTTGTCTGTTAATTCCCTGTTTTCTAACACTTCACTGACCGGATCATCTCCATAGGAAAAATCGAACTGCGTTTCTGTACGAACAGGATGCCGCTTTTCGCGCATTTGGTGTTTGCTTTCATTACGGTTATAGCTTTTATCTACATAAATGAACCGTTGCCATTCATCATTCGTCATCAGACTTGGGAATCAATCCGCAAACGAACGAAAAGTTTTTAAAAGAATTGGCTTGTCTAAATCGCTAACTACTATATACAAAGCGTGTGCCTGCAAATCATAATCTTTGGAAACATCATAAA
>URDW01000162.1 GCA_900546735.1 uncultured Oscillospiraceae bacterium | reverse complement strand
GCACAAGACAGTGCGCCCCATTGCCGATCAGGTCGTTTCTGCCGCAGCGACGCAGCGCCGCACGCACCAAGTCGCGGTTTTTCGGGTCATAATACTGCAAAAGCGCACGCTGCATCGCCTTTTCCTGCGCGGATTTGGCCACATAGACAGGCTGCATCGTATACGGGTCAAGACCGGTGTAGAACATGCACGTCGAGATCGTGCCGGGCGTAGGGTAAAAATCCTGCACCTGTTCCGGGCGCACATGGTGCCCTTTTAAAAACAGCGCCAGTTCCACAGCGTCCTCCAGCGTGCTGCCGGGATGGCTGGACATCAGGTAAGGCACCAGGTACTGCTCTTTGCCGATTTTGCCGGTAAAGGCAAAATACTTTTTGCAAAATTCCTCATACGCTTCAATATGCGGCTTCCCCATTTTGTCAAGCACCTGCGCCGAACAGTGTTCCGGCGCCACTTTCAGCTGGCCGCTGATATGATAACGCACAAGCTCTTTAAAAAACGTGTCGTCCGTATCGCGCAGCAGATAATCGTAACGGATGCCGCTGCGGATAAACACTTTTTTGACACCGGGCAAACTGCGCAGCGTGCGCAGTATATCCAGGTATTCACTGTGGTCCACTTCCAGATTCGGGCATGGCGGTGCCAAACACTTTTTGCCCTTGCAAAGCCCGTGCGTTTTTTGGAACGTGCACGACGGATCACGGAAATTGGCCGTCGGGCCGCCAACGTCATGGATGTAACCTTTAAAATTCGGCTGGCGCGTCAGCAGCTTTGCTTCACCAACAATGCTCTCTTTACTGCGCTTTGTAACGGCGCGCCCCTGGTGGAACGCGATTGCACAAAAATTGCAGCCGCCAAAGCAGCCGCGGTTGTGCGTAATGGAAAATTCCACCTCAGCAAGGCCCGGCACACCGCCCTGCTGCGCATACATCGGGTGCCAGGTGCGCTGGTAACCAAGCGCATACACACGGTCCAGTTCCTCCGTTTGAAGCGGCGGCATAGGCGGATTTTGCACGACCATCCACTTGCCGTGGCGCTGCTTGACGGCACGGCCGTAGACCGCATCCTGTTCGTCCTGCTCCACACGGCAGGATTTGGCGTATTCTTTTTTGGAGGCACGCACGTTTTCAAGCGACGGCACCTCCGTGCCGGTATACGGCGTATTGCGCACGTCGATTTTGTAAACCGTGCCGCGCACATCTGTAATGGCAGCGACCGGTACGCCGGCGTTCATGCGCTCGGCGATCTCGCAAACGGCTTTTTCACCCATGCCATAGATCAGCAGATCCGCCCCCGATTCGATCAAAACGGACGGCCGGATGGAATCAGACCAGTAGTCGTAATGGGCAAAACGGCGCAGCGACGCCTCCAATCCACCAATCACGACCGGACAGTCCGGGTAAAGCTTTTTCAGTATTTTCGTATAGACCGTAACCGCGCGGTCGGGCCGCAAGCCGGCCTCGCCGCCGGGAGAATACGCATCTTTGCTGCGGCGGCGCTTGGCGGCGGTATAATGCGCCACCATGGAATCAATATTGCCGCTAGAGACCAGGAAGCCGAGCCGCGGGCGGCCGAAACGGCAAAAATCCTGCGCCTCTTTCCAATTCGGCTGGCAAAGCATTGCCACACGGTAACCCGCATCCTCCAGCACGCGCGAAATAATGGCTGCACCGAAGCTGGGATGGTCTACATAAGCATCGCCGCTGACGTAGACAAAATCTGCCTGCTCCCAGCCGCGCGCATGCATCTCCTGTGCCGTGACCGGCAAAAAATCACATTTCTGTGCCATCGTTTTCATTCTCATCCCCCAGCGTGACCTGCTCCACCGGCGGTTCAGCGCCGGAATAGGCCTGCATTTCCAGCCACTGCTGGCGGTTGATCAAAATTTTACGGCCCTTAGAACCTTCCGCCGGACCGATAATGCCCTTATCCTGCAGCTGGTCTATGATCTTGGCGCCGCGCGCATAACCGACACCAAGCTTGCGCTGCAGAAAACTGGTGGAAGCCGTCTGATTTTCCAGCACAACGTCCACAGCCTTTTCAAACAGATCATCCAGCTTTTCGCCGGGCTCGCCGTCATCCAGAAACGGCGACGACTTTTTGTCGGCCACAGCGTTTTTCTCGATCTCTTTCTGGATCTCTTCGCTGTACTCGCTGGAGGTCTGATTTTTGATAAAGTCGCACAGCGCCTCTACCTCTTCGTCACTGATAAAGCAGCCCTGCACACGCAGCGGCTTGCTGGCGCCGACCGGATTGAAGAGCATGTCGCCATGGCCGAGCAGCTTTTCGGCACCGGCGGCATCCAGGATCGTACGCGAGTCGATCTGCGAACTGACGGCAAGTGCAATACGCGAGGAGATGTTGGCCTTGATCAGACCTGTGATAACATCTACAGACGGGCGCTGCGTGGCAATGACCAGGTGCATGCCGGCCGCACGCGCCATCTGCGCCAGACGGCAGATGGAATCCTCCACCTCTTTCGGCGCAGCCATCATCAGGTCGGCCAGCTCGTCGATGAAGATCACGACTTTCGGCATCGGGTCAATATCGCCCTGCCTGGCGGCGTATTTGTTGTAGCTCTCAATGTCGCGCACGCCTGTGTCGGAAAATTTCTGGTAACGCTGCAGCATTTCCGTAACCGCCCAGCCGAGCGCACCGGCCGCCTTGCGCGGGTCGGTCACAACGGGAACAAGCAGGTGCGGAATGCCGCTGTATTTGGAAAACTCGACTTTTTTCGGGTCGATCATCAAAAACTTAACTTCGTCCGGACTGGCCTTGTAAAGGATCGATACGATGATCGAGTTCATACAGACCGACTTACCGGAACCGGTCGTACCGGCGATCAGCAGATGCGGCATCTTGGCCAAATCGGCATAGACGCAGTTGCCGGCGATGTCCTTGCCGAGACCGGCGGTCAGCTTGCTTTTTTGCTGTTCAAACGCATATGTATCGATCAGCTCCCGCATGGAGACAATATTTTTTACGCGGTTCGGCACTTCAATGCCGACAGCCGCCTTGCCCGGGATCGGCGCCTCGATACGAATGGAAGAAGCGGCCAGGTTCAGCGCAATATCATCAGTCAGATTGGTGATTTTGGAAATACGGATGCCGGGCGCCGGCTTTAGCTCGTAGCGCGTAACGGTCGGCCCGCGCGAGATGTCGGTGATCTTCGCATCCACATTAAAAGAATGCAGCGCGTCGATCAGTTTTTCCGCGTTGTCCTTCAGCTCACTGCTGATGTCTTTGTTGCTGGCGCTTTTAGCCGGCGACAAAAGGTCTACGCTCGGAAAAACATAATCGGCCGACTCGGTGTGCATCGCTTCCTCCGGCACTTCGAGCTTTTCGGTCTTTTCGATCTTTTCCGCAGCGGAAGCAGCGCCGACGATCTCGTCAAGCGTTTTTTCCGCACGGCTTTTTTCCGGCGCGTTTTCACGCTGTGTGCGCGCTTTATGCTTTTCTGCGGAGGAGGCGTTGATCTCATCGATCAGCGCCTGGTCAACGCCAAACGGCAGGTCGGCGGGTTTGGCCGCCTCGCGGCTTTTTTTCTTCGGCTTTTCCGACGGGGCATCCTCATCAAGGCCCGACGGCGGCACCTTATCGAGCGCCACATCCACATTGAAGCGGCTGCGCGTTCTTTCGCGGCGTTCCTCCAAAATCGGCGCGACTTTTTCCTTGGTCTTCACGGCCGGCTTGCTGACGCCCTTGAAAAACTGCAGCAGGGTGATGCCGGTCAAAAGCATGAAGTCCACAAAAATCAGAACCAGGTCAATAATAATGGCCGGTGCCTTGCCGCAACTGAGCAGCAGCCAGCCGAGCACGCCGCCGACAAAACCGCCGTTGAACGTTTCCGGCGCGTCGTAATAAGCGCCGACAACGGCGCTTTGGAACGCATCGCCGCTGTCGTGCACGATAACATGAATCAGCGCAGACAACAAAAAGACCATAACCAGGCTTTCCGCACTTTTGGCAACGGTCACGCCAACGGGCGGCCGGCGAACGGCGCTGAAAACATTCACAACGATCAAAATGATCGGCAGCAAAATCGCCGAAAGG
>URDW01000161.1 GCA_900546735.1 uncultured Oscillospiraceae bacterium | reverse complement strand
CCTATTAAGTCGTCGGCAGCGTCAGATGTGTATAAGAGACAGGTGTCGTTTTGCCGTTTACTATTTTGCAGGGCGCTGCTGCGCAGGCCATCGGCGGCGGGGCGGCTTCCATTGTTTCGCGCTGTCTCGGCCGAGGGGACCGGCAGGCGGCAGGCCGCGCCACAGTCACGGCCATGGCGCTGTTTTACGGCATTGCCGTGCTGGTCTCAGCGCTCGGCCTTTTGTTTACCGAACCGCTTTTGCGTCTGTTCGGCGCAACTGATGCGCTTTTGCCCATGGCGCGCGAATATTTTGTGGTCCTGCTTTGGGGCAACGTGTTTTCCACGGGCTTTTCTTCCGTCATCCGGGCAGAGGGCAAAATGCGCTATGCGCTTTTGATTTGGCTGATCCCGACCTCGGCGGACATGCTTTTAAATGCTGTGTTCATTTTCGGCCTGGGGCTTGGTGTACGAGGTGCGGCACTGTCTACCGTGATCGGGCAGGCTGTAAGCTTTTGCATGGCGGTGTTGTTTTTTGCGCGCTTTTCCGGGCAGGATTTTCGTGCCGTTCGCCCTTCGCGGGGCTTTTTGCCACAGATCGCGCTGCTTGGCCTGCCGGTGCTGGTGCAGATGGGCGGCATGTCGGTCATCACTTTTGTTGTGAACCGCCTGCTGGGGGATGTGGCCGGCACACAGGGTGTGAATACGTTTGCGTATGTTGTGCGGCTTGCTTCTTTCGGTATTATGCCGTTCACAGCTGCAGCGCAGGCCGCTTCCCCGATGATCGGCTTTTATCTGGGTGCCGGCGCCCGGCAGCGTGTAAAGAAAACGGCCGTCACGGCCTGCATAGTCTGTGCCCTTTGGGCGGTGCTGGCGCTGCTGGCCGTGCAGGCGTTTCCGGGTGTACTTATGCGTGTTTTCACAAACAGCACCGATCTGGTCGCTTTGGGCGCACAGGCGCTGCGCACCGTTTCTCCGGCCATCCTTTTTGTGTTTTTGCCGCTTCTTTTTGGCGCGTTTTTTCAGTCGGCCGGCAAAATGGCGGGCGCGCTGTTTTTAAACGTCCTGCCGGTCGTGTGCGTGCCGTTTTTTGCCTGGTTTCTCTCTGCTCGGTTCGGCACATCGGGTATCTGGTGGGCATTTGTGCTCGGCTGTGCGTGCGCATGTCTTTTTGGTGCACTCTATGCAGGCTTTGCCGTGCGCAAACACAGCGCTGCAACTTGATTTCTGTTTTACGGTTTGTTTTTTTCTGCTTTTACCGGCGTCTTTGCTGCCGGTGAAAGCAGTTTTTTTGTATTATTTTGTCTTATTTCTTGCACAGCAAAGCGGCGTGTGCTATTCTATAATCAAGGCATATTGTCGTGCAATTTCGGTATTTTGCCGACTTTGTCCAGCTGTCTTGTGCATGGTCTGTACCTGCCGGGACGATTCGATTGTGAGGGGGAAAGCAAATGAAAAAGAGTTTACGAAAATGGCTCAGCCTGTTTTTGGCTGTCGTTATGGCTGTTACGGGCCTGGGCGTGGGCTTTTCGGCGCTGGCCGCTGAAAGCGACCCAAACGACCCGTATCTGGCTTTGGCCGACGCTTTAAAGGCAGAGGGCGTACAGACGGCCGTGTGGCCGTCTGCGGCAGACGGGTGCGCCGTATCGGTCGATGACCCGACCGGCGACATCACGCAGGCGGCCGAGGCGTTTTGGCAGTTGGTGGCCGATCGTTACCAGGATGACTATCGGGGCAAAACCTATAGCGTCTCCGGCGTGTACGGTGATGAATACACCATGTGGGGCGTGAAAAGTAAAATCGCCGATGCGCTGCAAAACGACCGCTACGCCATGGGCGCGTACTGGGCGCAGGCCGAGCGTGCGCTGAACTGCTTTATAGCTTACCAGAACGGCGCGCAGGAAACGACCGGCGCCAAAAGCCTGCTGGAAAAGCGCAGCTATCCGTCAGCGCCGAAATCGGCCGCTTACACGTTTACGGTAAGCCAAAGTGTGCGCGACCGGCTTTTGGCTGCGGAGGATCTGGCCGATCTGCCGGATACGCTATATACTGACATATCCTACCGGTGGCAGCATGACGGGCAGAATCTTTACGCAGATACTGCCGTGTCCGGCCGCTGGATCAAGGTTACTTATTACACCGGCCACAGAAATCTGGTCTGGACAGAAAGCAGCCGCACCGCCGGGGAAGACAGCGAAACGGTGCCGGCGCTCAAAGCGTTTGCTGCTTACTTTACAGCAGAACGGTTAAGTTCTGACCTGACGGCCATGCGCACTGCAGAACTGGAAAAGATATGCGCGGATGGACAGGCCTGTATTAACGCGCTGGGCAGCCTTTGGAACGACGATGCCGTCATGAACCACTTTTTTGACAAGGCGGCCGTTGAAGCCTTTATGGCAGATGTGCAGGCGACCTGCGGTCAGGAGCCTGCCTCCGGTTCAGATTCGGCCAACGGAATCACCGGCGGCATTGGCGAAGGGCTCGATCTGTCCGGAGTGTTGGATCAGCCATCCACGCAAAGTGTGCTGAATCCGGAAGATGACCTGATTGCGGCCGTTGTAGTCACGATCGTGGCGGCTGTGCTGCTTACCGCAGCATCTGTCGGTGCGTATTTTCTGCAGCCGCTGATCAGCACCATGAAAATCAATGTAGACCCGGACAAAGAATACCAGACGATCGACGGCTTCGGCTCTTCGGCCTGCTGGTGGAGCCAGTACGCCGGCGCCAGCGAAAATGCCGAGGAAATTTCGGAACTGCTGTTCGGCGAAAGCGGGCTTGGCCTGAACATCTACCGCTACAACATCGGCGCGGGCGAGGCGGACAATCCGAACTCTCCGATCACCAACCCCTGGCGCAGGACCGAGAGCTTTTATTACTATAATGAAAAAACAGGCCGGTGGGAGTATGACTTCAGCCGCGACGCGGCTGCGCAGGAGATGCTGCGCCTGTCTCTTGCAAAAGAAGTGGACACGGTCGTGCTCTTTGCCAACTCACCGCATTATTCCATGACAATCAGCGGTACGGCAGCCGGCAACCCGGGCGACTACGTCACCAATATAAATGAAGACCAGTACGATGCGTATGTGGACTATTTTCTGGACATCACCGAGTATTTTATCGAGCAGGGCGTGCCGGTCAAATACATCAGCCCGATCAACGAGCCGCAGTGGTCATGGAGCAGTAAAGACCAAAAGCAGGAGGGCACGCACTACGAGCCGGAAGAAATGGCCGAGCTGCTGTCGCGCTTTGCAAAGGCCATAGAAGAACGCGGCCTGAATGTGACGCTGATGGGGCCTGAAAGCGGCGAGATCGGCGAAACGAACCGCACCTACATGTCGCTGCTTAAAGAGGACGAAACGACTTACAACGCGATGGACGGCTTTGCCTACCACAGCTACTGGAAAGACAATGACCCCGGCGCCAAACTAAAATTCGGCCTTCAGTTTGCGAACCGCTGGAAAAACAAAAAGCTGCACATGACCGAGTGGTGCGAACTGCCTTGTGAACACGCCGTGAACGACTTCGGCGGCGCCCTGGTAACGGCGCGCGTCATCAGCGACGATCTGACCCTGTCCGGCGCCAATAGCTGGTCTGCCTGGACCGGCATGAACCAGAGAAGCAGTGCAAACCCGGACGAGGATTATTCGGACGGCCTGCTGACGAGCAAAGACGACTGCTCCGAGTACAGCGTGACGATGCGCTACTACGCGCTGGCGCACTTCAGCAAATATATCGAGCCGGGCGCTGTGCGCATCCAGGCGGCCAAAAGCGGCTACAACGGCACGCTGCGCGTCAGCGGCTTCAAAAACCCGGACGACTCGCGCGTGATCGTGCTGGTGAGCGAAGGGGAAGAAACAGCCGTGCGGCTGCAGGACGAGGCGCAGACGATGCAGGTCATCACCTCCACTTCCGAAAAGCAGCTGGAGACGACCTTTGACGGCGCTTACAGCGAAACGCTGACCCTGCCGGGCAGCAGCATTACGACTGTGATTTTGAAATAAGGAGCATACATATGGAACCGATTGCAAAATTTGAAAAAGTATCGTTTGAACAGTTTGAAAAAGACTTTATAAAAGCATTTCCCGAAACGGCAGACGTGCGCGCCCTCTACGACGCGATCTGCCTGCCGAAACGCGC